>JBDTMK010000121.1:0-8264 GCA_039934315.1 Pyrinomonadaceae bacterium
GATACCAGGAATGGCGGCAGCAGTAACGGTCATTCTTACGAGGCAGCACCCGAGCCCGTTGTCGATGTAGCAGTTGCTCAACCTGTAAAACCACGGCTTAGCGATCGACACGTCGATCTGCCGATCGAAGTTTCGGACGACGAACGACGGCTGCACAATGATGCTCGTCGATTCGCCCGCCTTCTCGTATCGGAGATCAAACTCTACAACGAGCAGAAAGTTAATGAGGGCCGAGGTTCGTCAGATCTGTATGACCGCCTGCGCGAGGCGATCGATCGGTCGAGAGAAATGTACGACAAACGAGTGCAGCCCCAGGTTGCGGCGAAGTTCGATTACTTTCATTATGAACTGGTCAGCAATCTCGCCGAAGGAAATGACGCTCAACTCGGCGCCAGTTATCCCGGAGCGGCGGTCTAAGGACCGGATCAATTTCTCCTCTTCAAGGCGAGTCCACAGCTCGCCTTTTTTTTATTTTGTGGTGGGCTTTGTGGGTGCGGCAGGCTTCTCGATTACCGCCGGCTTTTCGCGTTCCGAATCGAAGACCGGCCGCGTAACCGGCGCGTTGTCAGGCGAAATGTGGGCGTGAACAACCTTCCAGGCTTTACCGATGAATTTGAAAACAAGTGTGGTTCGGCCCGACGCGCTCTCAAGCTTTCCATCGAACTCTTGCGTCTGTTTCCACTTGAACGAGACGTAGGCCGAGGTCGGGCTCAACATCTCGACTCGAACGCCGGTCGGCTCGAGCGTGACGTTTTTTGTCTTCGCGAAACTGGATGCACGATTCTCCTTCATTTGCGTCCAGCCCATCGTGACCGAGCCATTATTGTTGAAAACCAGTGTGCGTTCATTGTTGTCGTAAGCGCTCATGACCTTTTCGACGTCCACCTGCCGAATGCCTTCGGTCATCCGATCGAACGCCTCACGCACGCCCTTGGCGGGATCGAGTTTTGCCGGAGCGGCCTTTCCCGTTTGTCCGAGAACCAGGCTGCCAAAAAGAAACATCGATAAAGCTATAAGTGCAAATTTTTTCATTCGGAAAATCCTCCGCCGAAGCGCTTCCACGCGAAAAGTTTATAATCTTAAAACTTCCGGTGGCAAACCTCGGGGCCGGCAATTCAAATCAAAACTTACCAAGCTTCTGGCATAGTCCTCCATCAAAGCGGCGGACTGTTTACGGGGGTCGGGCCTTACGTCCGTGTGCACGAACTAAACTTCTGGGACAACCGTCTGCACGATTTGGTCATCTCGTTGGACCGACTGCGCACTATTTCGTCTGATGCGTTTGATTCAAATCTTTACAATACCCTGTATTTTCTTCACGCTCGCTTCTCCAAAGTCGGCGGTATGATTCTTGCCGTGAGCCGACGCAGATTGATTGTGTTCGTTAAGCGGTTCGATTTACGACTCTTCCGGACAGGTTCAAAGGCAAAACAATTTAGGAAGGGGGGGGAAGCGTTATGCATTCCACGAAAAAGGTTCGATGGGCGGTTCTTTTGATTTCGATACTGCTTTCGGGCAGCGCCGCGCTCGCGAGCGAGACTGACGATTATATTCCCGAGGTCACCGACCGCGTCGCCCGCATCAGCTTTGTCACGGGAGATGTTCAGATCCGCCGTGCCGACCGTCAGGATTGGGAGGTCGCTGTGTTAAACCTCCCGGTCGTCGAAGGCGACGAGATCGCTACGGATGGCAACGGGCGTGTTGAGATCCAGTTCAACAGCTACACGCATCTCCGCCTTGCTGAAAATTCACAAGTAAAATTCGTTGGTTTACAGGACGGTGGCATCGCGCTTAGCGTACCGCTCGGAACAGTCGTTCTTCATGCTTCAGAGTTTGACGGAGGCCGATCGTTTTTCGAGATCGATGCTCCGAAGACGACGATCGCGATCCAGAAGGCGGGAACATATCGGATCGAGGCCGGCGTACCCGACAGCCTCGAGGTAATCGTGTCAGCGGCGGACGGCGGAGAGGCCCGCGTGTACTCCGCGGACGCCGGACTTACGGTTAAGAACGGACGTCGCTCGAAGATCTATATCGCAGGCAGTCAGGCGGGTGAGTGGGAAACGGCGGAGGCCGAACACTTCATTGATGAGTTCGACAAGTGGGCGCTCGATCGTGACTTGATCATCGCGCAGCGTCTCAAAGATGCTTACTACGATCGCTACTATGACCGAGACATCTACGGTGCCGAAGATCTCAATGATACCGGCGAGTGGATTTATACAAAGAAATACGGAAACGTGTGGCGGCCCTATGCTTCATCGATCAGCGAGTACGCCGATTGGTCGCCATACAGGTATGGGCACTGGCGCTGGGTCCCCCCGTACGGATGGTCGTGGGTGAACGACGAGCCCTGGGGCTGGGCAACCTATCATCACGGCCGATGGCTCTGGGACAACGGATCTTGGTACTGGAGCCCGTACGGTTACTATCGAGACAGCCGCAGCTGGTGGCATCCCGCGCTTGTGGTTCTCCGGATACTTGGCGGGAATGTTTGCTGGTATCCGCTTCCCTACAACTACGGATATTACGACTACAATTCTTACTACTATTCCCATAACCGGCGCAGACGGCACGGAGATAATTACAACGGCAACGGCCACGGCGGCTGGAACCCGAATTCCACCGCAGCTCTGCCCGGAATTAAACCCGGGACGCCGATCCAGAATCCGAATGCGACTCCGGCTCCCGGCATTACGCCGGCTGTTACACCGGTCCGCGATGGACGAGACAAGTTGAACGCTCCGCCGTTAGAAAACGTTCCGCTGATCGGAGTGGTAACGGTAGCGGCAAGTGAGTTCGGACGTGGGAAAGGAAACTTTAAGACACCGCCTTTGGCTTTTGCGAAAACTGTCTTATCGGCCCTGCCGGACACCGGCCAGTCACCGCCGATCCTTCCCACTTACGGCGACCTGAACGGTAAGGTTAGTCAGGAGATCAAGGTAGCTCGTCCGCCAATGGTCAGGACCGGAGCGGATGCGCAAACCGGGGCGACTGTTCGGAAACCGGAAGTCCCTCTCGATAAAGAATTGCAGAAGTCGAGGATCTTCGGTGGCCGACCGCCGCTGCAGATAAACAGCAGCCAGGGAGAGATCAAGACCGTGAACACCGGCGTCGATGAACCGCGCAAGACTGGTGCGGTCGAACGGCCGGTCATCCGCGAGAACAGCGATCAAACTCCGATACGACAAGCTCCGACGAAACGGCAGGAAACACCTGCTCCTCTCCCGTCAACAAGAAAGGATGACGAAACACAGAACCCATCCGTTCGTGTTCCACCGGCAGATCCTCCGTTGCGACGGTTCGAGCCGCGCGAGCCGCGAGTCCAAACCCCCAGGAACGATCCTCCGGCAACGCGCAACGATCCACCGCCGCGAAATGATCCGCCGCCTACGCGGAATGATCCGCCTCCAACGAAAAGCGACCCGCCTCCTACAAAGAGCGAGCCGCCGCCAAGCAAGGACGAGCCGAGTAAATCGACTCCGCCGATTGAACGGAAAGGGAAGGATGGTCTTTAGCTAGAAGGAGAGAAGGGGAGACAGGGATAGTATTCGTGCTCCCTATCTCCCCTTCTCCCTGTCTCCGCTACCGTCTTACTCCGCCGGAACGAAGATCGATTTGTTAATCGCCCCTTCATTCCCGACGATGGCAAAGCGGATGTTCTTCATGTACTTGTTAGCCACGTTGCGAATTTCAGATGGCTTTACCGAACGAATCCCATTCAAGAATTCGAAAGAGTTTCGCCAGCCGCCCCCGATCAATTCGTAACGTGCCAGCTCGGCAGCCTGGGCACTGTTCGTTTCGAGAGAAAGGTAGTGTTTGGTCAGAAAGAAATCGGATACGTCGCCGATGATCTCGTCGGGAAGCGTGTTGTTCTGCAAGAGCTTGATCTGCTCAAGCATTACGGCCACCGCTTGGTTCGGATCCGTGCTGGACACAGAAATCGTCGCCGTGTTTGCCGCGTTGTTGTTCATGTCCGCCTCAGGCGCGTAAGAGAGTTGTCGCCGAACGCGTACTTCCTGGTTCACAAGTGTCGCGAGTATCGACATCGCCACACGCATGGCGTTGTAATCCGAGTCGCGCAGTGAAGGAGCACTGAAAGAACCCTGCACGTAAGTGGTCGGCAATGCCCGAGAAGTTGCATTGAGCGTTCCCTTGGAGAAGTCGAGTCCGGCAACAGGCTGTTCTTTGTAATCTCCGCGCGGCAGCTTTCCTAACGTGGAAGCCACCCGAGATTTTAATTGATCCGGGTCGATATCGCCGACTACGACAAGCAGCAGACGCGAAGTCTGCATGACGGTTTTGTGATAAGCACGAAGTTCCGCCGCGGTGAATCGAGAAATATTTGATGTGGTCCCGGTCACATCGTTCGCATACGGATGTCCGGTATAAAGAACTTTGTCCTGCAGCGTCTGCAGAGCGCCTTCCGGACTTATCCCAGCTTCGCCCAAGCCGGCCAATATCCGCTGGCGATTGAGCTCGATATCCTGTTGCGCAAACGCCGGGTTCATGGTGACCTCTGTGAAAATGTCCCAAACCCGATCGAAATTTTGGCGGGTCGTGACGAAAGACACCGCGCTGAAATCATTCGTAACACCCGACACGATCCCGCTGCCTAAACGGGAGAGGTCCCGACGAACCGTAGCGCGTGGAATTTTCTGTCCGGCCTCAACAGCACTCGCGAGCATTAGATTTTCAATACCTGCGTCTTTATCGTTGATGTTTCGGGCTCCGCCCCGGATAAAAAGTCCACCCGCGACTGTTGGTGCAGAAGCACGACGCTTGACGATCACCTTCAATCCGTTTACTTCGAATTCAGTCACCGACGCGGCTTGCGCAGCAAAGCCTCCGGCGGTCGGCGCCTGTGCAGATACCGCAAAACACAATGCGAAAAATACGGAAGCGATAAACGATCCGCGAATTATTGAATTCATAATTACTGTGCGCCTCCGATCAGATCCTGTTCGGTCAGGGCGGCAACCTTCTTTCCTTCGGGCGACGTAAGCGCGAGCCCGATATGATTTTTACCCTGAATATAAGTTTTGATGTATCGATTAATGTCGTCACGCGTCACGGCCCGCAGCTTTGAGTGATAACTTCGAAAATAATCGACGCCCGTTGACGACCACCAGAACCCAAGCGTGTGGGCGTATTCACTGGGCTTTTCACGCTCGAACAAGTCGTTCGATTCGAGGATCGTCTTTGCGCTCTCCAACTCTTCATCGGTGAAATAATCCGGACGCGTAAACTGGGCTATCTCGGAATAGACAGCCGATAATGCTTTTTTCGCACTGTCCGGACGTGAGAGCAACGAAACGGATATCGGACCGACGTTTCGCTGAGTGTAGTATCCGATACCGGCCGCGGTAGAAAGCCCAGAGTCCACCAACTTTTGCTGAAAGCGCGAGTTAGGTTGGCTGATGATGTATGAGAAAACGTCCGCCGCATAGGTCGCGGCATCATCCTTTCCGATCGAAGGTCCGTGCCAGCCGATGTTGATCAGTACATTATTTCCCTGGCCCGACTCGTCACTGAGATCCGCGGCTTTTTCGATAACGAGACCCTCGCTCTTCGGAAGTGGTGGGTGCTCAACGAGCGGGAATTCTTTAAAGGGATCGACCGGACGGCGTTCCCAGCTTCCCATTATCTGTTCAGCAAGCTTGAAGACCTCATCGGGTTTCACATCGCCCGTGACAACAAGAGCGGAATTGTTCGGGACATAATAACGCGCCTGGATCGTCCGCATCTTCTCGATGGTCGAGTTCGTTATCGATTCGCGAGTTCCCTTGGGATCCTTTCGTGTCGGGTACTTGTAGAAAAGTTTCTCCTTCATCGTGAGATCGAGAAATTCGTAAGGGTTGGCCTCATGTCTGTCGATCTCGCCGATGACAACTTTCTTCTCCGCTTCGAACTCTTCTTCATCGAAACTCGGGAATCTGACCGAGTCGTTGATGAATCGGATCGCCGTCGCGATCTGTGAGCTGTTCACGTTGTAAAAGTAGTCAACTATCTCTTCACGCGTCGTGCCGTTCTTAAAACTTAGATTCGAATTGTTCAAATAAGACGTGTCGCCGATCTTGCTGCGGAGAGCGAACGCTCTTATACAGATCGGGTTCGTGGCAACACCGGGCCGGCCCGTTGCCTCCTCACACGCGTGCAGCTGAACCGCAACGTTCGGTTTGAAGAACATGTGTTCGTACAAATGCGATAGCCCGTGAAACTCGGGTGCCTCGGTAAAGGATCCGTTTCTGACCGCGAGCTCAACCGTCGCGATGGGAACCGACGGGTCCTGAAGAACTATGACCTCCAGGCCGTTCGCCAGTGTTTTCGTCACGAAGGGTACCGCGTAGGCCTGCCTGGCCGGGATCGAGGCGACAGCCGCAGCTTGCTTTGCCACATTCTGTTTAGGGGACTGGGCCAAGAGGCTGTCCGAAAAGATCGACAGCGCCGCTATCGAAACGAGCAGTAATTTTCTCACCAAAGACTCTCCTGTGGTAGGACACGCTGTCAGCCTGTCCCGTTTACAAAAAAATCTATATAAAACCGGCATTCAATCAATTCAGCGGTGGAACTGAGTCCGTCCAGCACTTCCCGCCCTTGCGGGCGCGGCGAATTCCATCTTAATCTACACGCAGGAGAATCGATCAATGGAACGCGACAATATGATGCACGGCGCACGAACTGCGTTGAATACGAATACGGATACCAGAGCCTGGGCGGAAAACTATCTAAAGGAAAAAACGAAGGTCGAGAATCCGTCAATGACGGACGAGGAATTCGAAAAATACTGGAAATACCACAAACCCGAGATCATGCACGCCGGCGCTGCCGAAGCAATGCAGGCGTGGAAAAGTGAAAGGGTGAAAGAGTGAAAAAGGGTAAGAGGTATACCTTACCGAGCTGCGGAAATTGCTTTCATATGGTTTGCGATAGAACCGCTTAGGAATCTAGCGTGGTCTTTAAGGCAGCTCAGTTCCGGGGTAGAAAGACAACCGACTCGGGCAGCTACTTCAAGTAACGACCTAACCTCTCCCGCCGATCCTTTCGCGATATTTAAGAAGTTTAAATACTCTTTCCGCGAGCGCCGCTCGAACCCTTCGGCGATATTCGCGGAGATTGAGATCGCCGCCCGGCGCAACTGATCCCTAAGTGCGAAATCCGTCCTCAGGCTCCCGGAGTCCGTCACGAGGTAAATCTCGGCCGCTAATTCAACCGCACGCTGCCAAATTATCAGATCCTCAAAGCGCTCAACTTTCCTTGAAGATGTGGGAGTCTCCATAGCTAATGTCACCTCTTTTTCTTACTTTTTCACATTTTCACCCTTTCACCCTTTCACGATCAGATTGAAGCCCCGGCAGGTTCGACGTTTTCATGGCTCACGTCGTCGACTTTTTTCATCATCCGGCTGATGGGAATCGCTAAAAGGGCCAGCACCACGGCGGAGACCATTAGCGCGATAGTTGTACCGGTGAAAAGTTTTGGGGTCTGTTCGAGTTTTTCGGGATCGACACTGCCACCCACGAGCCCCGCAATCAGATTGCCGACGGACGCGGCGAGAAACCAGATCCCCATCATTTGACCGACAAAACGCCGAGGCGCGAGCTTGGTCATCGATGACAATCCAACCGGGCTGAGCAGCAACTCACCGAAAGTTTGAAAAAGGTAACTAACGGCCAGCCACCAGGCAGAAACTTTTAGCAATCCCCCGCTTGCCACCAACATGTTGGCTGGGAAGATCATGATCAAGAAGCCGATGCCAGCCATAAACAGGCCGAGCGCAAACTTTGCGGGGGCCGATATGTTGATATTTCTTGCTCCCAGCCAAGTCCAAAGTATGGCAAATACGGGTGCAAAAATGATGATAAAAGCAGAATTCATCGACTGGAACCAAAGGGCCGGGACTTCAAAGGAGCCGACATGACGCTCAGTAAAATCCTTTGCAAAAAGGTTTAGCGACGTAGGGGCCTGTTCGAATGCCGCCCAGAAGATCGCCGCAAAAACGAAGAGAACGCCGATAACGATCACGCGTTTTCGTTCGTCGCTGTTTAGTTTGCCGGCAACGAACATGTAGATAAAAAAAGCGATCGCGAGCCCGACCAATACATAGAGCATGTAGCCCCCGAGCACTTGCGGATCCAGAACTATGACACCGGTGGCCGCGAGGATCACCATCACCGCAATAACTGCGAGGCCGACCGCGATCGCGACTTTAACCCGGGTTTCGTAACCGGTTTGAATCGTCGGATCCGGATCGCGGCTTCGTT
>JBDTMK010000122.1:0-8234 GCA_039934315.1 Pyrinomonadaceae bacterium
AAACTTACGGCGACGCGCTGTGGTGGACGGCAATGCTTTTGACGTCGATCGGCTCGGACTATTTTCCGCAGTCGGCCGAGGGACGTGTGCTTTGTTTTATTATTGCTCTATACGGGTTCGCAGTTTTTGGTTATGTGACCGCAACACTCGCTACGTTTTTTATCGGCAGCGACGCCGAAGGGAAATATTCGGAAGTCGGAGGTGCAGGCGACGTGAGAGCCCTGCAAAATGAGATCGAAATTTTGCGTCAAGAAATTCGCGGTCTTTCGGAAAAGCTTGGATCCGATAGGTGATCGTTGGCGGATGCGGTCAAAAAGCATAGTTCTGAGTGAACTTCAGAACGAATGGATAGGTAATGAAGTACACCAAGATCACCCCAAGCGCGGCTGGACTTCAGCACACAGGCGGCACGTCGATCCCGACCGCCGAAAGATACCTGAACCGACGGAATATTTCACGGGTAATTAAAATTTATGTTTTTATTTTTGCTGGAAAATGAAACGGCCGAGGGCGGTTTCGCTTTGGATACGATCTGGAATTCAATGTTCGGATTGATTAACTTATTTCTCTCGCGTCTCCCGTATATCCTCGTTGCCGTCATTATTTTCGGCATATTTCTGATTATCGCGAGAATGGTGAGCGGGATTGTTAATACGGCCGGTCAGCGGACGCGCCTTGATCCAACCCTCGCCGAGCTGCTCGGTCGGCTAGCGTCCTTTATTATCACTATTCTGGGCATCTTCGTCGCCGCAGTGATTATTTTTCCCGCTTTCAAGCCGGGGGATCTGGTCGCCGGCCTTGGAATCACATCGGTCGCGATAGGCTTTGCCTTCAAAGATGTCTTGCAAAATTTTTTCGCTGGAATTTTAATTCTATGGCGCAAACCCTTTGTCGTCGGCAATCAGCTGAAATTCGGCGAATACGAAGGCACGGTCGAAGAAATTAACGTGCGCTCCACGCGTCTGAAAACCTTCGATGGCGAACGCGCCGTCATCCCCAACGGCGACATTTACGCAAATGCCGTGCTGGTTAAGACGGCTTACGCGGAGCGACGCGTGAAGTTCGTCGTCGGCATCGGTTATTTGGACGACCTCGAAAAAGGGCGTAAAACCATCAAGCGCGTTTTAGACGCAACGGAAGGCATCTTGCCGGACCCGGGGCCGTGGATCTACGTTTCGGAACTTGCACCGTCGTCGGTCAATTTCACGGTTTATTTTTGGGTCGAATCAAGTCAGGCGAACGTCTTAAAAGTTTCCGACAAAGTGGCGACCGGCATCAAATACGCGCTTGATGAGGCCGGCATTGATATGCCGTATCCGCACTCGGTCACGCTGTTTCACGACGCGACCGGCACGCGAAGGGGCGATATCGAACCGGCGCAATATCTGGGGGCTCGACACCGCGAGGTGATAACTTCAGAAACTAAGGATGCGGAGGATTAACGAATGGCGATACGTTGCAACTTGCAGGTTTCGCAGCTCGACAGAGGGTAAAGTTGCAGAAAACTGGACAATTTCAGCCGGAGAATTTACCTATATGTCGCTCAGTACTCGAGACTCCTACTAATTACTCGGCGAATTGTTCCCTTCGGTTTTCAGAAAATTCAACATTCTCTCGGCATCGTCCTTGTAATGGCTCTGTGGATTTTTTTCGATCAACAGTGCGAAATATGCTACGGCATCTTCGCGGAGTTTCGCCGGGGCGAATTTATTTTCCTTTTCCGACTTGAGGTTTACCTTCTGCTTACCTTTATCTTCGGAAAGATAGTAGCTGCTCATCCCGGCGTAGTATAAAAATTCGTCCATCTTGGAGAAGGTCGGGTACGCCGCAAAAGTCTCTTCAAACCTCATCAGAACGGCCTTATAGGCCTTCTTAAGGAGGAAGTAGTTCCGTGCAACCTCAAGATTATGCTTGGCGTCTTGCTCGAGGACGGGATCGCGGTCGATGGCCGGATCGATGTTTCGCTGCGCAAATGCCAAAGACCCGAAAAGCACAAGAACCAGAAAAGAGATTGAAAGATACTTTTTCATACAAGTTAAAGATGAGTCAGGCCCGCATTTGGTTTGTTCCGTGTTTTCTGTCGTTTCGTGCTTCGGACAACTCCAGATAAACCATTGGAACTATTTTGGTGCGTACTTGCCAATTATTGCCTCGAGCTTCTTGAACGTGGCACCGGGCCAGAGGTTCGGCGCGGTAAAGATCGCGTTTTTGATCGCGTCACGATACTGATTCGGTGTTTCTTTTGCGGCGACACGCTTCACGGCGTCCTTCAAAATTAGCTGCGCGTTTCTAACGTTTTTATTCAAATACTCAATGACCATATCAACGGTCACATCATCATGGCCTTCGTACCAGCAATCATAATCGGTGACAAGTGCGAGGGTCGCGTACGCGATCTCGGCTTCGCGCGAGAGTTTTGCTTCCTGCAGATTCGTCATCCCGATCACGTCCATTCCCCATTGGCGATAGACGTTCGATTCGGCCTTTGTCGAAAACGCCGGGCCCTCCATACAAAGGTATGCGCCGCCACGGTGTGTCGTGACGCCGACGGCTTTGCATGAAGCTTCAAGAATATCTCCGAGCTGATCGCAAACAGGATGGGCGAACGTGACGTGTCCAACAATTCCTTCGCCGAAGAAAGTCGATTCCTTTACGCGGCCGCGAGTACGATCGAAGAACTGGTCCGGGATCACCATGTCAGTCGGCGCATATTGTTCCTGCAAACTTCCAACGGCCGAAACGGACAAGATGTACTCGACACCGAGCAGCTTCATCGCATATATATTTGCGCGAAACGGAAGTTCGGTCGGCAAAAGTTTATGCCCACGGCCGTGACGCGGAAGGAACGCAACCGTGACGCCTTCAAGCTCGCCGATGATGAAGGCATCAGACGGATCGCCGAACGGCGTCTCGACCTTTTGCTCTCTTACATTTTGAAGCTCGGGCATCTGATAAAGACCCGAGCCTCCAATTATTCCAATTTGTACTTTTTCCATTAATCCATTTTCGCCGTCTCATTATTTGAGATGGCCTGCCAGCGAACGGTCACGGATTCGCCCGGCGTGTAAGCGACGACGAGTACCTTCGCGAAGGTCTCGTACGATTTGTCGTTACGATCCGTGATCCTAAGCAGATATACGTGGCCGAGCTTCACGGGCAGCGACGAATAATTCTCCGACGGCGTGCGAAACAGTTGATCCGACTCTTTGATCTCCTGCAGCAAACCAGACTTGTAATCTTTTAGGATGAGGGCTTTCCCGTTCTTCACATCGATAGAGGCAAAGCCCTGACCGCCTCCAACTGTTTCCTGATAGCCGTACTTTCCTTTCAATTCTTCCGGCGTCCCCAGATCAAGGATAACGCCCTGCCGTCCGCCCTCGACACCGACGCTGAAGCCGTTGGCCGAATTTGAATTAAAGTTCAGATCACTACATCGGTTGCGAGTCTGACCGTTTTGGAACAGCCCGCTCTGGCCCCCATCTTTGAAGCAAACCGACTGGCCAAGCGGATCGCGTGCGAATAACGTGGTAAGGCTGTTCGCTGAACCAGTACTTCCAGCGACGAATGTCTGCGCCGGCACAACCTGGCTTGTGCCTACGGTAAGAACGACAACAAATACGAGCTTCAATACAAGCCTCATGATCTTTACTCCTTACTTTTTATTCAAAGCCTAAACGACACATTCCACCGATCGGATCTTACCTTCGACGTCTTTGAGTGTCCGAAGCGGGGAATCGACGTTATGGTAGAACAAGCAAAGCCATTTTTCACTAACAGCTTCAGGTAGCACACGCTTTTTGAATTCTAAAGTTTCAGTAGGATAAAGGTCGTAGCCCATTATCCAGGGCAGAGAAAGATGATGCTCAGTCGGAATCAGGTCGGCGAAGCCGAAGACCGTTCGACCGCCACGATCCAAACGCCACGTCTGCATCGTCTGAGAATGACCGCGCATAGTCTGCATCCGGAGGCCTTCGACGACTTCGTAATCATCGGCCTTTAGATCGAGCTGACCGGTTTCAAGCAACGGCTCCCAATTCTCCGGGAGGTAGCTTGCCCGGTCCCGCTCGTGGGGATCCTGCGCATGTTGCAGTTCGGATCGCGATACGAAGTAACGGGCGTTTTTAAACTGTGGAACAACCGAGGTCCCGTTAAGACGCCGGTCTTCGACCGGCGTCGCGGTCTGTGCGTCGAAAATCGTATTCCCACCAGCGTGATCAAAATGAAGATGTGTGTTGACGACGATCGTTATGTCGTCCGGTGTGCAGCCGGTCTTCTCGAGCAGCGTCTCGGCAAGCGGTCGTTGACGGAAGATCCCGTACATCGCTTCCTCTTTCTGGCTCCACTTTTCACCGATGCCGGTTTCGATCAGAACCTTGTCGGTTCCGGTATCGATGAACACGCAATTCATGTTCATGCGAATCCGGTTGAGCTCGTCCGGGGGAGACACACGTTCCCAAAGAACACGCGGGACGACTCCAAACATCGCCCCGCCGTCCAATCTGAATTCCGTGTCCGGAATTATTTCTAATCGGTAATTACCAATTTTCACCGAGTTATTTTTTCTTAGTGTCGGGTTTCTTCCCAGCTGCCGGAGGCGGAGGCGGAGGAGCCGCGCCACCATCCTCGCCGCCGGGAGCTCCCATCTGCATCTGCTGCTGCTTTTGCATCATTTCCTTGATCTGTTCGTCCGACACCGCGGGCACGGTGAAGTCGTCAGGAACCTCAATGTGATTGTCAGCAACCAGCTCTTCGACAGCCTTCTTTTCTTTCTCTTCCTCGAGCTTCGATTTGACGTACTGCTTCACCGGGACTTCACGGCCCATCGGATTTTCCGGATCCTTGAACCCGGTCCCGATGAGAATGTGACGGACATCGTATGTCTCAGTAGGCTGGCCCGAGGGATCCTTGCCTTCGCCTTTCTTTTCGAGCTTCACGATGTGGTAACCGTAGTCCGTTTCAACCAGCTCAGGAGCGATCTGTCCGGGCTCGAGAGCAAGCGCCGCCTGCTCAAACGCCGGCACCATTCGTCCCTTCGGCGTATCCGCGTACAATCCGCCTTTTTTCTGTTTGGTCTGAGGATCCATGTTGCCGGGATCTTCCGAAAACTCGTTTGCCAGTGCCGCAAAGTCTTCGCCGCCCTTGGCACGATCCAATATTTCCTGTGCCTTGGTTCGCTTTGCACTCGTGTCGAGCTCGGGGTGATCAGCGATATATTTCGCGACGTCCTCGTCGGTGACCTTAACTTTTTCGGCCATCTTGTCCGAGTAGATCTTGGCAAGGTACTGGGCCTGCTGAAGCTTTACCTGCAGATTTACTTTGTCCTGAAATTCCTTCGGGATCTCACCTGCCGCCAGTTTATCTTCGTATTCTTTTCTATAGATCTCGATCTTGGCGAATATCTCGCGGGCCTGAGTTTTCTCTTCTTCGGAGATCTCGCGGTCCTTCATCTGGGGGTTGCTCGCTTTCAGAAGAGCGACTTTTGTATCGAGGAATTTCTGAAATTCGAGTTCGTTGTCACGGGGCCCGAGGCCGATCTTGTTTTTGAACGATGCCCATGCTCCCTGCGGTGCCTGGTCACCCTTTCCCCAGAATGCGTTGATCTGGTCTTCCTGGATAAAACCGAACGGGGGCATGGGGCCTGCATCTTTGTGCGTCTCGCGGTCGTAGTTAACAGCGATCACTTCGGACTCGATGTTTCGCAGTTCCTGCCGATTATTCGGCTCGTTCGTGATCCCTTCTTTTTGAGCCTGGCTCGCAAAGGCCAGAAGCTGCTTGAGATTTTCAAGCTGCTGCTTTTTCATTTCCGGGTCTTCAGCGAAACGCTTTAGGACCATCGGGTTGACCTTCGCGACATCCGCGAGAAGCATCTCGACCTCTTCCTTGCTAATGCGATTGAACGACGCTGTCGAGGAGTGCCCACCGACCTTATTCTTCCAAACGACTAGGCCGGCGCCGATGCCGAGAACTGCAAGCAGCAAAATCAGGCCTTTTGTTAAATTACTCAATTTTCAGATCCTCACTTATGACTAAGACTCTTCTGGGGTAAACCGGTTGAAAAATTCAAACGGCAATCTTACCAAATGTAGGCTCCATTTCCTAGAAACCCGCTAACTATTTGCCTGCACCAGCTCGAGAAGCACACCATTTGCTGAGCTCGGATGGACGAATGCAACGAGGCAGCCCTCGGCTCCGGTTCTTGGAACTTCATCGATTAAACGTGCGCCCTGGGCCTTAAGTTTCGCTAATGCGGCCTCAATATCATCGACCCTTACCGCGATGTGATGGATGCCTCCGCCGCGTTTTTCGAGGAATTTCGAGATAGGCGAGTCGTCGCCGGTCGGCTCGAGCAGCTCGATCCGACTTTCACCCAGCGGAAGCATAGCGACCCGAACTTTCTGGTCCTCGACGATTTCGGTATGAACATTTTCAAGCCCGAGTGCATCGACCCAAAATCCGAGGGCTTCGTCGATATCTTTTGTCGCGATGCCGAGATGATCGATCTTCATAATCGGTTTTTCAATAGCTCTTCGACCGCGGAATAGAGATCGGTCTCCTTAGCGGCGACTTGCACGGCGAGCTGGTCGAGTTTTGCTTCGGTACCGTTCTGACTAAGAAGGTTCGTCAAAAGCTTTTCCCTTAAGAGCTCAACGAGGCGCCATCGAGCTATCGCTTGCTTTCGAGGCGAGCTCGTGTCGGCCTGCTGCTGAAAAGCGCGATACGATTCGATGGCTGCAGAAAGGTCTTCGATGCCCTTGTTTTCAGTAGCTATGGTTTTTACGATCGGCGGATTCCAGAAGTCCGGCCGATGAGCGAGTGAGAGCAAAGACTCCAGTTCCTTCTGCGTACGCAGCACGCCTTCGCGGTCGGCTTTGTTGATCACAAAAACATCACCGATCTCCATGATGCCGGCTTTGATCGCCTGAATATCGTCTCCCATTCCCGGAACCAGCACGACCACCGACACGTCGGCGGTCTTTACGATCTCGACCTCATCCTGCCCAACGCCGACCGTCTCGACGATCACTTTATCGAAACCCGCAGCGTCGAGGATGGCAACTGCGTCTGCCGTCGCACGAGAGAGCCCGCCAAGGTTTCCGCGTGTCGCCATCGAACGGATGAATACGTTTTTATCCAGGCCGAGTGTCGCCATTCGAATGCGATCGCCGAGTATGGCACCGCCGGAGAATGGACTTGTCGGATCGACGCAGATGATTCCGACCCGTTCGCCTTTGTCCTTGTAATGAAGTGCTATTTTGTCGACGAGCGACGATTTTCCGGCTCCCGGAGCTCCCGTGATCCCGATCACCAGCGCCTTACCGGTCTCGGGGAAAACGGCTTTCATGATTTCGGCCGCACTTTCCGCACCGTTCTCGACGGCCGAGATCGCCCGCGCGATGGTTCGCGTGTCACCAGCAAGAAGTTTGTCCAGAGCAAAGGCCATGAAGTGAAAAATTGAACAGTAATCTTCTCATTTCAACGGCCAAAACAAAAATAGCGAGCCGATTGCATCGACTCGCCAATTCTTCGCCGGTTCGCGGTACTTACATCGTGCCTTCATCGGCCGACGGCCCGTAGATCGCCGGGACGGCGATGTCATTGAGCCGGAGATAAACCGACAATTGGCCACGGTGATGAACGATATGATTCATCACGAAGGAACGCATGACGGCAACCTTTGGCATCGTGAAATAAACTGTGTCGCCGTTTCGCATGGTCCAGTTTTCCATGAAACGTTCGTCGGACGAGTTCTTCAATGTCGTGATCGCCTCGGCGACGTGCTTATCCAAAAACTCGACGAGCTCGTCGGTCGTCTTCGGCTCAAACGGCTTGTAATCCATCTTCGCGAAATCAAGCTCTGACTGCTCCATGGTAGCTGGGGTCCAGCCAAACATTTCGGCGATGTGGCTCGCCAAACGGCCAAACGCCATAGATTTGTCGTGCGGCTTCCAATCAAATTTTTCGGCGGGTATTCTTTCGAGGCAGCTCCGCGTGACGCCGGCTTCGTGCTCCAGCTCCGCTATCAATGCCGTCGCGATATTATTCGAACTAACTCCGGTTGAACTCATAACGATCTCACTCCTTCCATCTGAAATTTAGAACGGACGGGAATAGTAGCGCAGGTGTTTCACAGATGCAACACTCGCCGAAAGATGAAGGCGGAAGGATGAAGGATGAAGGCGGAAGGATGAAGGATGAAGGATGAAGGATGAAGGATGAAGGATGAAGGATGAAGG
>JBDTMK010000123.1:0-8207 GCA_039934315.1 Pyrinomonadaceae bacterium
TCTCTCGTCTCCTGTCTATCCTTCCGTGCTCTGTGGCGAATCGATCAGACTTTCTTAAGCTTCCACTTTCCGCGTTTGAATAAAACGGCGCTGGCGATGGCCAGTAACGAGAACGCGATCGTGATCGCCCAGAAAACTCCCTCCGGGCCGAGCCCGAAATAATACGCGAGCAGATAGGCCGCAGGAATCTCAAACAACCAGAAGACGAAGAAATTCAGGTACGTCGGCGTCCACGTGTCGCCGGCTCCGTTGAACGCCGTCTCGAGCACCATCCCCAGGCCGTAGAAGGTGAAACCGTAAGCGATGATGTGCAGCGCACTTGTCCCGTAGCGAAAGACTTCGGCCTCCTGACTGAAGATACCTATGATCTGGTTTGAAAATAGCCATAAGATGACGCCAATAACAAAATAAAATGCGGCGTTGAATTTGGCAGCCGCCCAGACGGCGGCTTCAGAGCGTCCGGGTATTCCCGCACCGAGATTTTGTCCGACCATCGTAGCCGCCGCATTACTCAAACCAAGCGCCGGCAATAACGCGAACATCACTACCCGCAGAGCTATCACATATCCGGCTACGGCTGGGTCGCCAAAGCCGGCCATGATCGGCATCAGCATTGTCCAACTCGCAGTCGCTACCAACAGCTGAAAAACTCCGGTCGCGGAGAGTCGAAGCAATTTCCACAGCAAGGTCGGATCGAGTTTCCAGCTCTCGCGGCTGACATGGATCCGCCCGCCGGGACGAAATAAGTACGATGCCGCAAAGAGAACTCCGCAACCGCGGCCGATCGTTGTTCCGACCGCAGCGCCGATCACACCCAGCTCCGGAAAGAACCCGACGCCGAAAATGAACATCGGCGACAGGATCATGTTCAGAGCATTCGACAGAACCAGAACGCGCATCGCGATCGCAGCATCGCCCGCGCCCCGAAAGATTGCGTTGAGCAGGAAGATAAACACCACAACCGCATTTCCGCCGACCATGATCCGCATAAATCGCGTGCCTTCATCGATCACGGCGGGCTGTGCGCCCAACAAGCTAAGAATGTTCGGCGCAAAAATTATCCCGATCGCGCTTATCAGGACCGAAACGATTATGCCGAGATAGATAATGTGCGCGGCGGACCTCGCAGCACCTTCCTCATCCTTCTCGCCTGTCCGACGAGCAACGGTTGCGGTCGCGCTGATCGCGAGCCCGAACGCGACCGCGTAGATCAGCGCCATCACGGATTCTGTCAGTCCGACGATGGCAACCGCGTCGGCGCCGAGTTTCGCGACAAAGAAAATATCGACGACCGCGAACAAGCTTTCCATGCTCATCTCGAGGATCATCGGGATGGCAAGAATTACAAGTGCGACCCAGATCGGGCCTTTGGTAAAATCGCGTTCGGACCCACGGAGCCCTTCACGCAGCACCGGCCAAAACGAATTGTCCAATGTCTCCGCTGGCGGAGTACTAGAATCAAAAGACATATGGATAAATATTAAACGGTAAATCAGCGAGCACCAGGTGTGCCGGGAAAGTCCGTGACTATCAGCGCAATTAGCGCTGAGAACGGACACTACGGAGCGGATAAATTAGACAAGTTCGATACGCATGATTTGGAAACCTTAACATAGGTCTGTGATAAGTGATAAGTGATAAGAGAGCGGTCGATAACAAGACTGCAAAGATGGTCGCCGGCCAGAGTCGCCTACTTATCACTTATCACTTATCACTCATCACTCATCACATTAATATTTTCGTTGCGCACCGACAGCCGTTATAATGCGAGCATGATAAAACAAATCCGTGCAAGCACAATTTGATAACTCGCAAGAGAAGAATTTGAAAACATCATCGCTCCATACCGGCGGAGGAGTGGTGATGGATATCGGGACGGGCGACGGGCGCTTTGTATCGGCTGCAGCGCGCGCGAACCCGACCAAGTTCTATATCGGCGTCGACGCAAACGCGAATCTTCTCGAGAAGCCTTCGATGAAGGCGACGCGGAAGCTGGCTAAAGGCGGTCTGCCGAATGCGATGTTCGTGCGGGCCGCGATTGAAGATCTTCCGGAAGAGTTCGATGGCACAGCCGACGAGATCCATATTCACTTCCCGTGGGGAAGTTTGTTGAAAGCCGTCGCCACCGGTGATCCGAAAATTCTCAATTCGCTTCGCAGAATTTGCGCGACGGGATGCCTGCTGGAGATCGTCATCGGCATAGATTCAGTCCGCGACAAAACCGAGCTGGAACGGCTTGACGTCCCGGAACTTACCCCCATAATTTTGCATTCATTCCTGATACCGAAATATACCGCGGCGGGTTTTTGCCTCCTCGATCACGGCCGCCTTCAGCCTGAACAATGGTCGAAACTGGAGACATCGTGGGCGAGAAAACTCCAAGGCAATTCCGGCCGCGAGGTGATTTACCTCGTCTTTCAAACCAGGGATATTTAAGAGGAAACGAAGGTGCGCGCTGTTCATCCGCGGCAGATCCCGACTCCTGACGCAGTCCTAACCCACCGAAAGTTTCCAACCCTTCTGCAAATCGCTATACTCTAAACTTTCGTTATGAAGATCGCGGTAGCAATGAGCGGCGGTGTCGATAGTTCGGCGGCAGCTGCGCTTTTAAAGGAGCAGGGGCATGAGCTCGTCGGCTTTACGATGCAGCTCTGGAACCAGCGCCGCGGTATCAATGTAGACGAGAACGGCGATCCTTTGCCGTCGCGTTGCTGCTCGCTTGATGACGTGTACGATGCACGTCGTGTCGCCGAATCTTTGGGATTTCCGTTTTACGTTTTGAATCTCGAGAAGGATTTTGAGCGCGATGTCGTGGAGCCTTTCGTCCAAAGTTACCTCTCCGGTGAAACCCCGATCCCATGCGTCGCGTGCAACTCGCGTTTGAAATTCGCGTCGCTCGATCGCATGGCTGTCAGTTTGGGATGCGATAAAGTCGCGACGGGACATTATGCGCGAGTCGAGTATGACGAGATCGCAAACCGCCATCGTCTATTCCGCGGCAAGAACCACTGGAAGGATCAAAGTTACTTTTTGTGGGAGCTGACACAGGACCAGCTTTCGCGTGCGTACTTTCCGCTGGGCGAGATGTTGAAGAGCGAGGTCCGCGACATCGCACGCGACGCGAATCTCTACACGGCTGACAAACAGGAGTCGCAGGAGATCTGTTTTGTTCCGGATGGTAAGTACTCCGAGTTCATCGACCGCTATCTCGATCACGAGGATCGGGCAGACGAAATGCCCGCGAGTGGCGACATCGTGAACGCCGCCGGTGAAACCGTGGGAGAGCACTCTGGGATTCATCGTTATACGATCGGCCAGCGTCGGGGTTTAGGGATCGCACACGAGACGCCGCTGTACGTCGTACAGATCCAGCGAGCGAAAAACCAGATCGTCGTCGGTGAGGCGAACGAGCTTGATTCGCGTGAGTTCATCGCGAGGGGTGTGAACTGGGTTGCGTTCGATGAGCCGTCTGAACCCGTACGCGCCGACGTAAAAGTCCGATATCGCCACGAACCGGCGCCGGCAACGATCTTTGCGTTGCCCGATGCACGTGCACGAATCGTGTTCGACGAACCACAGCGCGCGATCACACCCGGCCAGGCGACGATCTTTTACAACGGTGACGAAGTTGTCGGCGGTGGTTGGATCGTGCGATCGTAAACAGACAAAAGGAATATGGCAAAAGCAAAAAAACGGCCGAGCAAAACGGCGAAGGCTGCGCAAAAGTTATTGGAAAACTCGAAACTGCTGGCGGAAAAGACCGACCGGGATAGTCAACCAGGGGAAGAGTTCAAATCATCAGTTGTTACGCCGCGGACGAACAGCACGGCATTGAAAGCGCGGCCTCACAAAAAACGCGGCTAGCCGAAAATTCAGATGGCATGACAAAGGCCGAGCTTCGCGCGAAATATCTCTCCGCACAGAAAACGATCTCTGCACAAGATCGAGCGGCGAAGAGCAGTGCGATCTCAGATCTTTTCTTCACGGGCTTTGACCTTACATTAATCAAATATCTTCATCTTTTCCTTCCGATCGAAAAATTTAACGAAGTCGATACGAGAGTAATTGTTGCTCGGGTCTGGAAAGAATACCCACACGTCCAAACGATAGTACCGCGCGTCGATTTCGAGACGAGCGAGATGCAGAATCTAAAATTCGCGCCGGAAATGGAACTCGTCAGGAACGCTTGGCAGATCGAGGAGCCTACGCACAACGAATATGTTGAAACGGAGACTATTGACATGGTCCTTGTGCCGGGATTGTGTTTTGACCAAGCCCGGCATCGCGTAGGTTACGGGAAGGGATTCTATGACCGGTTCCTCAGAAAGTGCCGGCCGGAGTGTGTAAAGATCGGGCTCAGCTTTTTCCACCCGGTCGAGAGGATTGACGATGTACACGAAGGCGATGAGCAACTTGATCGTGTGATCACGCCGGAGCGCATATACACGGCACTACTACCACCAGCGCAAGCGCGGTAAATTGGAACTCGGGGTTATGTGGGGTATTTGTCCATTCGGAGCGCCGCTGACGCGGGTAGCGCTAGCCTTGCAACTCTACAGTTCTAGCCCTTCGCCTTCAAAATATCCCGGATCTCAGTCAGCAATACCGTCTCATCCGTTGGCGGGGCGGCGGCTTCTATCCCTTTGAACATCCTCACGGCATAGCGCGCCAGAAAGAACATAACGACAGCGACGATCAGAAACGTGATGATGTCGTTGATGAATTGCCCGTACATCACGAGCGGCTTTCCACCTTTTAGCGCCGCGGCGATCTGCTCAGGCGTCGCGTTCGCCGGAATCGTTCCGCTCAGATCGTCGAACTTCGATTTGAAGTCGATGCCCCCAGTCATCATGCCAACGAACGGCATAATGATGCCGTCGGTGAAAGTCTTAACGATCGCACCAAACGCTGCGCCCAAGATGACTGCAATTGCCAGATCCAGCACGTTGCCGCGAGCAATAAACGCTTTGAAATCACTCCACATACTTCAATGACCGTCCTTTTTTTCAGATCAATTTTATCGGGGCAAAGCTATCACAGCCTTCGCAACAGGCGCAAAAAAAGGCGACCGTGGCCGCCTTCATAAATGTTCTGAACGTGAGCTAGACGGTTACTGCCTCAGCTTCTTCCTCGGAATCTTCTACCGACAGAAATTCATCGTCGTCGTCATCATCGCTGCTCGCAGCGGCGGATTGATACTGCGAAACCTCGGTCGAGCGATACTGCTCTTGAGCAACGGTCGCCTGCGTTTCCAGATCCTCTCGTGCTTTCATCATGGAGCAGCCGCCCTCGAATACTGCGCCTTCTTCTATCACCAACCTCGGCGTTGCGACGTTTCCCATCACGCGTGCCGTGCGGCCCAGCTGAATTTTCTCGGTCGCGATAACGTCTCCGTTAACCACACCGTTGATCGTGGCGACGCCGACGGAGACATTAGCATCGACCTGACCATTCGTTCCAACGATCAGCGTTCCGCCGTCGGACACAACCGTCCCCGTCAGGTGCCCGTCTACGCGGAGCATCATCTGAAAATTGGTTTCACCCGTAAGAACGGTCCCGTGCCCAACAAATCCGCTCAGGCGTCCTTCCTTGATATCGCGCGCGATCGATTCGCTATCGGTCACCACACTAGGCCTCGCCTGCTGGCTCTCGCTGCCGTTTCCGTTCTGATAGGACGGAGTCGGATTCGAGACGTTGTTCTGATAGTCGTTGTTGTCGGGTAGTTCGGATCTGGTACTTCTTCCCATTCTAATCATAAGACACTGAACTCCTTTGCTTTTTTGATTTGTTGAGAAGGCATCTCTACACAGGTGAGGGCCCTGAAGGTCGATCGAGATATCACTTTTTCAGTGGTAAAAATCGGAAAGAATGCCTGCAGAAGACATGATAGTGGGTTGAAACAAGCATGTAAAGCATTTTCTTTTGTTTGTTAAATAACGCACCACGTGCGAAAATCTGACGTTTCGGAGGCAGAACAGAAGTTGTTTGTAGAGACCAAGACCAAAACCAAGCTGCTCAAAAAGATGGGCAAGGCAATCGGTGACTTCGGCATGATCGAGGAAGGCGACAAGGTAATGGTTTGTCTGTCCGGCGGGAAGGACAGCTACGCGATGCTTGATCTGCTGCTTGATGTGCAGCGCCGGGCCCCTGTAAAGTTCGAGATCCTTGCTGTAAACCTCGATCAAAAACAGCCCGACTTTCCCGAGGAAGTTCTACCGAATTACCTTACCGAGCTGGGCGTTCCGTTCCGCATCGTCGAGGAAGATACTTACACGATCGTTAAGGAACACGTGCCCGAGGGGAAGACGTTTTGTTCGCTTTGCTCGCGACTGCGGCGCGGGATCTTGTACACGACGGCGATACAGGAAGGCTGTACGAAGATCGCCCTCGGCCATCACGCCGACGACATCATCAATACTTTTTTTCTGAATCTGTTCTACGTCGGTCAGCTCAAGGCGATGCCGCCGATTCTGCGCTCTGATGCGGGAACGAACACTATTATTCGCCCGCTCGCCTACTGTCAGGAAAGCGAGATCATTAAGTACTCGGAAGAACGACAGTTCCCGATCATTCCGTGCAATCTCTGCGGGTCACAGCCGAACCTGAAGCGGGCACGCATCAAGCGTCTGGTGAGTGAGCTTGCGACGGAAATCCCGAGCTTCCGTTCGTCCATCATTACAGCGCTTACAAACGTGACCGGTTCACACCTTCTCGACACAGGGCTTTACGACTTCCGCAATTTCGAACCGCTTATCAAGAAAATTCCGGCAGGCCACGGCAGCGTAGAAAAAGAGCTCGATGCAGTTTTCGACCACAGCGAGCCCAACTTCGTGCCTAACTTGCTCGAGGCTGTCGGTCTCGAACACTCAGCCTGATATAACCTAAAGTTTCCGTGGCTTAAATATCGAATCGTCTAGCGGCACGTTGTGCTTCACGGTTTTGAGATACGTCGCGATATCTCCGTTTGAGACGGAAAAGCTCAATGTCTTGAACGGCAGCCCTCGATCTTTTCGAAGCGGAAGTGATCGACGAGATCGGATTCAACATTCACCCGGTTCTTCTCGGAAAGGGTGTCTCACTCTTTCATTCAATGAGCCGTCAGATTGACCTCGAGCTGATCGAATGCCGCCCGTTCAAGAATGGGTGCATATATGTTTTGTACAGAGTCTTGTGAGTCGGGAAGTCTGGGAGGTCTGGGAAGTCTAGCAAGTCTAGGAGGTCTGGGCCGCAGCGTCCATCTGGCTTCCTGGACTTCCCAGACTCACAAGACGGACCCCCAATCCCATCAGCAGAAAAAACATCATCGCAACTTCCTGATCACCGAGATTGTAGTGAACAAGACCGCTTGAAAAAAAGCCTACGGCTCCCCCAACGCAACCGAGAAAGACTCCTTTTGTTATCCAGTCGGTTGAGGCTGCAAACGCTTTCCAAAGCGACCTCGCGTAGATGCCGAGCACGGTCAGCCAGATAAGCAGAGCGGGCAGTCCGCGTTCGACAAGTAAGTTGATGGGAGTCGAATGAAAATGTCCCTGGTTCAAACGCCCGTTGTCGAACATGTGCCACTCCGGTGCAAATCGCTTGATCGAATCCATGCCAACACCAAGCACGAAATTTCGCGGGCTTGACGTCCAAAGATCGAATCCTTCACGCCACACAGTCTGTCGCCACCTGATCGACTCGTCTTTCGTATCGAAGAAGCCGACCTGACGGCTTTGCTGCAAAAATAACAAACCGACGATCACGATCGGTAACCCGATCCCGGCGGCTGCCAGTAACCACTTTCGTCCGAGACCGATCACGACAATTACAGACGCCGAGATCAAAAATGCAAGCTGGGATGCGCGAGTCACCGTTAGCAGGAGTGCGAGTGACATTGCCGCGAGGCAGAAGAGAAGAAGGGACGCGGCGACGCGGGGACGCGGAGAAGCGGAGGCTGAGCGAGGCTCATACCCGCTCTCCTGTCTCTCGTCTCCTGTCTCCTGTCTCCGCGTACCCGCGTCGCCGCGTCGCCAATTCCCCAAGCTCGCGACAAACAACCCGAGCACGAGCGACAGGATCAACTGCAAGACTTCCGCGTACGTTGTGTAGTGGCCGTAGAATCCGGTCGATCGCCAGTTGCGGCTTTTCTTCCAACTCGAAAATCCGAGCTGTGACATCGCATCACCGCCGTTGAGAAGATCGACACGCTTCACTTCGACGACGAACTC
>JBDTMK010000124.1:0-8182 GCA_039934315.1 Pyrinomonadaceae bacterium
GGAACGACATTATCAAAGCCGTTTGCGGATCATCATCGCTACACGCAGAAGGACGTTCAACAGATCGAGGACGATGCACGAGCATGTGGCTGCGATACTCTCGTCACGACCGCGAAGGATGCGGTGAAGTTGAAAGGCCTGGCCTTTGATGTACCTTGTCTTGTTGCGGAAATGGAGGTCGTCATCGACGATCCGGATGGTTTTCGCGAGCTCGTTCTTTCGGCTTAGGCGGCTCTTTCTTGTCACCCCAATAGAACGCGCGGACGACGAGGACATAAACCAGCAGACACAGGAACAGCAGGATAAAGAAGAAAACTATCAGCCAGGCGAGTGGTGACATTGTTACTCCTGCGCGATTTCCTTATTCTCTTTCGGTTCCAGCAGCCCGGTGAAGAGCCCGCGGCTCGAAGTGTGTTCGAGAATGTGCTTGTACAAAACTGTCAGTAACGCGACAAGTGGAATCGCGATGAAGACACCGGGAATTCCCGCGACCTGTTCGCCCGCTAACACCGATAAAATGACTGCCAGTGGATGAAGGTGAATTCCCTCCCGGATGATGCGGGGATATATTACGTAGTCCTGCAGTAATCTCAACACGCCGAGAAACACGACAGTCCACATCGCCTGCCAACCTGACTCAAGGCCGCTCACCGTTGTCGCAAGGATCGCGAGGGTCAATGGCCCAAGCAACGGAACCAACTCCAACACGCCAGCCAGGATACCAAGTAGCAAAGCATAGTCGTTACCCAACAGATAAAAACCCGTGGTGCAAATGACAGCGATAAGAAAGCAGGAGATCAACTGAGCGCGCGTATAGGCCGTCAATGTGTGATTGATGTCGGCCATCACGGATTCGACGCGCGTCCGCCACTCGCCGACCGGGACGACACGCAGCAGTCCTACCTTGAATAGATGGGCGTCCTTCAAAAAGAAAAAGGCGAGGATCGGAACGAGGACCAGCCACGGAAGAGAAACGATCGCGTAGACGGCACTCATGCCAAGAATGGTCGTGACGAACGTTCCGGCACCTTCCAGAAAAAGATTTATGCGCTCGTTGATCTGGTCTTGAACTCTGTCGTTGATACGCATCCGATCGAGCCGGCGATTCAGGTCGTTGATCGCTGATTGGACCGACGTCGTGTAGGTCGGGACATTTTCGACAAAAGCTTGTGCTTGCCGCGAAATTCCCGGAGCAAGATAGTAGATACCGACTCCGACCACCGAAAACACAAGCAGGAATGAGAAGGCGATCGCCAGCGACTGCGGCATCAGCTTCGGATAGCTTCCGGCGAACGGCTTTCGCATGAGCTCGACCAAAGGGTTGATCAGGTACGCGAAGAATATCGCGAGCACGATCATGAAGAACAGATAAGTAAGCGAACTGATGACAAGTCCGAGAAAATCTTTCACCGCCAGAAGCAGTAAAACCAGTACGACAACGCGAACGATCGAGCGCGCTGATGGAGATGAAGACACGAGCGAGACACGCTGGATGTGCTCCGACTTTTCGCCGAGTATGTTCTCGTTCGTAATCTCGACTTCGTCTTTCTTATCTTTTTCGTCAGCCATTTTTCCCTTGCTCACTGTTGGAATTGGAATTTGAGTATATCGGACCACTGTCGGGCTTCGAATAATTTTCCATCTCAAATCGATGGTTCAGCCCGGCGAACGCTCCGTTAAGGAATGGAAAGTTACTGCCGATGATGACCGCTCTTCCCTCATCGGAAAGCCGGCGTCGATTAGCTTGAGACGCCGCCGCAGCTATGAGTTCTTTATCGCTCTGCTCGAGTGCCTTTTTATCTTTACGTCGGAACACAATAATAAATTTGAAATCGGCCGTTCGCATCGCATTCAAATCCTGTTCGAAGCCGCTCGCTGCCGGAGCTGAACTTGAATTGATCGCAACCGGCTCATCTCTCGTGTTGCCTCCGTTTGCGGATTCGAGAATGCGTTGGTTCGGGCCGCACGCAGCAGCCGCCGCGACCAGACCGAGCAAGCATATACCGCTAGTTAGCGTTGTTTTCATCTTCTACGTTTGCGTTCGTCGTGTTCTCTTCAGCATCAAGCACACTCTTCTCTTCTTCGGTTTCAGGCTGATCCTCCACCGCTTCTTTCGGCGGCTCGCCCTTCGTTTCGCGGATCTTCAGGATACGTGCCTCGTCGTCCTCGTACGCCATCTCGACCCAACCGCTTTCGAGAAGTTTCGCAAACATATCTTCATTCTCTTTCGCGTCGGCAAAGACATAGTTCGCCCCGAACTTTTCGCGGATCACCGGTGCGGCATCGTCGACCTTGGCGTTCGTGATGTCCTGGAGCAGTTTATACAGGTCCGGATTCTTCGAGTAAAGGTAATTCGGATCCAGACCATAAACGTAACTGTGCTTGGTATCCAGGAAAAACAGTTTTGGAAAATCGTCCCAGTTGCAGTTGAATATCCGCTCGCCCGCGGGAATGTTTTCCTTCCCATCCGAGTCTAAGCCTGTCGCCCACGCCATCGCACGCCGATATCGGTAATCCGTATCGTTGTTCGCGATCGTTTCCGCGATGCCTTCCTGATCAACGCCGAAGGCGTGAACGCCTCTGAAGTTAAAGACGAAATAAACCGTGAGAAAGAATCCAAGCGCGGCGATACAGGCGAGCTTTAGTGCGTAATACAACTCCTGCGTTTCTGTCTTCTTGCTCGTGTCGAGGTAAGGCTCGATCTCGCGCTTGAAATGTTCGGGCAGCTGCATTGTTTGCGGGATAAGGAACGCCTGCAGACTAAACGCCGAGAACAAAACTGCGAAGGGAGGAAAATATTCGGCGAACCGCTTCGAGCGAAACTGCGCCGCGAGAAGCACTGTGACAAAGGTCAGAAAGAATGTTGCTTTCTCTGGCAGCTTGCCGTTCTTCGGCATGAACAGAATGTATCCGATAAGCATTGCTATCATCGCGACCGGAAAATGCGTGAGCAATTCCAGCCCGGTATAGGGATACCATTCGCCACCCACGGCCACAGCGAAGTCGCTGCCGATCTTGATCTTCGTGTAGGCGTGCTCGTAGAAGAGATAGAGATTGTGCGGGAAGTATGGATTGATTAGATTCCCGAGGATCATTCCCGCGGTCGCACACGCGAGCGGCCGCCACTCAAACCTGCGCTCGTTCCACCCGATAATGGCCGTCCAGATCGCCGCCGCAAACCAGAGCAGCGGGAACAAACTGTACGTCCACACGAATGCGAACATCAGCGGAAGCAGCCAGATATATTTTCGTTCGAATAAAAGGTAGATGCCTACAACAGTGATGATGATCGTCAAAGGCGGAGCCTTCGCCATGCTCATTCTGTAATAGAACATGTTCGCGCAGGTCAGTATCGCGACGAGCCATAAGAGTAGGTAGTTGACGTTGTAGCGGTAAAGCAGCCAGTAGACCGAAAAGACCGCGAGGCTCGCGAACGTGACGGCTGCGACCTTTGCTGCCATCACCGGTTCGAAAAACCATAGGAACGGGATCTGAAGAAGATGGAAAAGGAAATGATGGTCGTTGTAATCCTGCGGATTCAACACCGTAAGGGGCAGCCACTCAAACGTCGGCAGCCACTTTCCCTGCGAAAAATTCTGCCAAAGCAGCTGGCTCCATCGAATGTGATAATAGCCGTCCCAGTCTCCGCAGCAGATCGCGTCGGTTCGGAACTGCAGAAACGAAAGGACCATCACAATGGCGATAAAGCCGAACACGAGATAGACGCGTCGAGTCGCCTCTTCGGTCTCAAGATATTGTCGCCAGGTAGCTTTACTTTGTTCAGGAACGGTCCGATGCGGGACATCCGACGGACTCTGGGGTAAGGTCTCTTCCATTATTTAAGTTCGTAACTGCGGCTCGTTCACCCAAAAAGTATCATGAATCAAACGCAAATATCTAGAAGCTGATCAAAAGCTCTCGTGAGATAAAAATGTTGTTCCCCGAGCGCGGTCGGGAGCTCTCCTTTCGTGCGGTTCGTGTTGTTTCTTGGTTTCGGCTTTCCAAACTTCGACCACGAAACACGCGAAGGACACGAAACAGGAAATCGACCGAACTAACCGAATCGCTTATACCAGTAAATTTTGGCAGAGGCTCAGTTTGGATTACGTCATTTCTGTATTTTTCCTTTCCGTGTATTCCGTGGTTACCGTTGCTGACTTCCAAAACCTAAAACTTTTAAGTTGTTGCGAATCACAGACGCAAAACCTAGAATCGATCATTTAAGAATGTATCCGAAAGGCAATCTATTCATTCCCGCGTCGCACGGACAGCTCGAAGCTATTTTGAAAGAGCCGACGGGTCGCCCGAAAGGGGTGGGGCTGGTCTGCCATCCGCATCCGCTAGGCGGTGGCACCATGCATAATAAGGTCGTCTTTCGGGCAGCTGCGGGTTTGGTGGATGCCGGGCTGATCACACTGAGATTTAATTTTCGGGGCGTCGGTGCTTCGACCGGTGAGCACAACGAAATTCCGAGTGGGCGGGAAGATGTTCGCGACGCGATCGAATATCTCGCGAAAGAATATCCTGCCGAACCGATCACGCTGGCCGGTTTCTCATTCGGCTCAAGGACGGGAATGGAAGTCGGCATATCGGATGATCGCGTGGTGAGCCTGATAAGTATAGGAACACCTATTGATAAATATCGTGACTACGAATTCCTGACTGCGGATAAAAAACCGATACTTTTTGTCCACGGCGATCGCGACGAGTTTGGAGCGGTCGAAAACGTTCGAAACCTTTACGACGAGATCGCCCTTCATGCCGACGCGGAACTAGAGGTTTTCGAAAACTGCGGACATTTTTTCGACGAGCATTTGAACGAACTTCGCGAGACGATAAAGGACTGGACGGTTAGACAGATTGACAGGTCAGAACCGTGAGCGGTAGCGACTGGGTAGCCGTATTATCCGCGGTACGTAACATGCCCCCCTTGGTTACACGGTCACTACCGCTCCCGGTTCTGACCTAACTATATGGAAGAACAAACGAAACCAATTCGCGACGCCGCGATTCGCCTTACGATGATGCCCCGCGACACTAATGCGCACGGAACCGTTTTCGGCGGAATCATCCTGAGCTATATCGATGTCGCCGGCGGAGTGGAGTCCGTACGCCACACCAAACACAGTCGCTTTGTGACAGTAGCGATGAAAGAGGTCATATTTCACCAACCGGTATATATCGGCGACCTGGTTAGCTTTTACGCGCGAACGGTCAAGGTCGGAAATACGTCGATATCCATCCACGTCGATGTCGAAGCGGAACGGTTTGGATCAAAGCCGGGTGAAGTTGTGAAAGTTACCGAGGCCGAGGTGACGTTCGTGGCGATCGACGAGACCGGTATGAAAGTGCAGATCGGAAAGTAATGCCAACCTGGAAGCTCGAACTCGAATACGAAGGCACGCGATATCGCGGCTGGCAAATTCAGCACAACGCCAAATCCATACAGGGCGAGATGCAGGATGCGGCGCGGCAGTTGTTCGAATCTAAACCGGAGATCTACGGTTCCGGCCGTACGGATGCCGGAGTACACGCGGTCAAACAAATCGTCCATCTCAGAGTTGCGGACCTGCAGAAAAATATCACGCCGCGACATATTCAGCATGGCTTCAACGACATCCTTCCTCACGACATCAACGTTTTGAAAGTTTCGAATGCTCCCGATGATTTTCACGCGCGGCACGACGCGGTCGCACGTTACTACCTCTATCAGATCTCGACCCGTCGCACGGCGATGGCCAAGAACTTCGTGTGGTGGATAAAGGATGATCTTGACGCTAGGGCGATGGGAGAGGCGGCTGAGAGGTTGCTAGGCAAACATGATTTTGCTTCCTTTTGCGAGATGGACGACGGTAAGAAGCAACCTACGATCGTGCAAGTCGATCGGGCTGAGGTCTTCGTTGACGGCGACCTCATCTGTTTTCGGATCGGGGCGAGCCATTTTCTTTGGAAGATGGTCAGGCGGATCGTCGGAATGCTCGCGGAAGTCGGGCGCGGAAACCTAACCTACGATGCGTTCGAGAGGCTTCTCAAATTCAAGTCCGATGTGCCGGCAAAATTCACTGCCCCACCCTCAGGACTCTTCCTTGAGAAAGTTTTGTACAAGTCAGATAAGCCGCCGACAGAAAAAGTAGCCGTCACCCGCGCCGGCTAAGTACATGCTTGCTTTCAGGTTGCCGTTGTGCGAAATTCAAATAAACAAGTTTAGAGAATAATTAATCGGAGATTTTTGATGCGGATAATCACGGCCGAAACTGCGAACGGCAAAGTTAGTATCGAAGCGGAAGACGGGCGAAAACTCGTCCTCGCGATCGAAGATTCGGGTGTCGACATACTTCACCGCTGCGGTGGTAATGCTCGATGCACCACATGTCGGGTTGAAATTCTTGCGGGCGATCCGGGGCCGATCGAGGAGCCGGAGCGCGCGATACTCGCGACAAAGAGCGACCTTGGCGACCACACTCGCCTGTCGTGCCAAGTGCGCGTAATGGACGACCTGCAAGTAAGGGTCATCAACCAGGCGAGCGTTAAAGGTATAGACGCTGGCCCGAGACCCGAAGAAGGATAGTAGGATTCTGTACAGCAATTTTTACCAACAGGGAGACGAACAATGTTTGATAAATGGAGAAATGTGGATTTTGAAATTGCCGAAGCCCATTGTGACGGTCCGTGCGGTGTGTACGACCCGTCGCAGGCTCGCATCGAAGCCGAATCGGTTTTGCAGCTCACCAAAAAGATCCTTGATCTGAAAGCGCCTGATGCCGGCGATCAGAAAGCGGGCGCGGCCTATCAAAATACTTTGACTCGCTATATCGCAATCAAAGAGGATCGCGCGGAGCTCGCGAAGCATCATCTGCTGGTTTTGTGGACCGATTATTTCAAGCCCCAGCATCTCGAAAAGTATGCGGACCTGCATGAGTTGTTCTGGAAATCTGCAAAGCTCTGCTCAGCGTGCAAACAGGAAGTTTCGCTCGAGCATGCTCAGGAACTGATGGATAACATAAAACGTGTTCACGAGATCTTCTGGGAGACGAAAGGAAAGGACGTGCCTTGGTTCACAGCCAGCTAGATTTCGAACCTGTCAGGAACTAATGCGGATCGCGGACCTAACATGGTCAGCATCCGCATTTTTGTCGGCAATAATGATTCATATGCTTCGCGTGGCGAACTGGAAAGACATGCTGCTGTTTCGAATTGGCCGACGGAGGATCTTCAAGGTCGCAGGAAACTCGATGCTGCCTACTTTAAAGAACGGAGACGCAGTAATGATCTCATCGTCGGTGCCGATCGCTGCCGGAGACATCGTCCTTGCCCAACATCCGTATAAGCAAAGCGTGAAAATGATCAAACGCGTCGCGGCGATCGATGATAACGGACGATATTCGCTGACGGGCGACAATTCCGACGAAAGTACGGACAGTCGCACATTCGGTACTGTTTCGATAGAATATATTCACGGAAAAGCGGTCTGCCGCTTAAGAAGTAAATGATCGAAGAAAAAGTCTTAGTCGAGAGTTTCCTGAATCGTAAGAATCGTGAGCGCCTGAAAAAGCCCGATTGGCTGAAGATCAAACTGGGTGACCCGCGAAATCAAAACGCGGTCCTCGATCTGATCAGCGGTCTAAACCTGCATACAGTTTGCCAGGAAGCAAAATGTCCGAACATCTTCGAATGCTGGACCGATAAAACCGCGACATTCATGCTGGGCGGCGACACTTGCACTCGGCACTGCGGATTTTGCGCGGTGAATAAAGGTAAGCCGCTGGACCTCGACGCGATGGAACCAACTCACGTCGCCGAGGCTGTAAAGCATCTCGACCTTAAACATGCCGTGATCACTTCGGTCAATCGCGACGATCTTCCGGACGGCGGCTCGATGCACTGGGCCGAGACGATAACAAAAGTCCGGGCGCTGAATCCCCAGTGCAAGGTCGAGGTACTTATCCCCGATTTCAACGGCGATGAAATTGCGCTGAACAACGTACTCCGTGCTCGCCCCGATGTTCTCAATCACAACACCGAAACGATCGCGCGGCTTTATCGACGCGTCCGGCCGGATGCGATCTATGAACAGTCAATGGAGCTGCTGACTCGAGCCGCACATTTTCGCGATACACAGTTTCCGAAGATGCTCACAAAGAGCGGCATCATGGCGGGTCTCGGCGAAACGTTCGAGGAGGTC
>JBDTMK010000125.1:0-8179 GCA_039934315.1 Pyrinomonadaceae bacterium
TTTCCGTGAAGAATGAACAATGCGTAGATGAAGGAGGCTAGGAATCTTTTCATACAACAGGAGCTGCGAAACAGCTATATAGATATACGAAAGGCCTCAGCCGTCTGATCATATTCGATCTGACGGCCGAGTTGAGTAACAACGCTTAATTTTTCTTCACATATGCGCGATGAACGACGGTCTTGCTCTTTTCGTCACGTGCCTCGTACACAGCGCTGTCTTTTTTGTCGCGCGTAACGATTCGAGCAGTCCCGCTGGCCGCACGTTCCTCGGCCGGGGCCTCATCCGCTCCAATCATAAATGCTTTGATATCCGCGGGCTTCGCAGCCGGTGCGTTAAGAGCGTTTCCGTCCTGCTCCAGAACCGCTTCGACGGCGGCCGCTTTCAACATTCTCGGCCAGAGCTTTTTGAACAGAGAATTCGAAACATACACGTCGGCGCTGTTGATCTTTCCGTTGACGGCAAATGCGTAACCGATCACATCCGATCTCCCATCGATCAAACCACTAAGTTTTCTCACATACTCGTCCGCGGTTGCCGTGACCTTTCCGTTCTCGAGGCTAAGTTGAAGGCTTGAGCTGGAACTCCGTCCGGTGACCGGAGCTCCGAGATTTCTGCTTAACTTTTCCTGAGCCTCCGACACCTTCGCCCAAACCTCCTGCTGTGAGCGTTCGCCGTTTGCAGCCAGCTTCAACTCCTTCGAAACGATCCTGTCGTTCGAAGAAGAAAACTGCCCGGCGTCTTCACTGCCGCGCTTTTGCCAGCGGCCTGACTCGACGCAGAATGCCTCGATCTTTATCCGGCCGGAGTGTGCCGGGATGATAATGCTCACCCCAAGTATGCGGTCCTGCTTTCCTCCTTTCACGATATCGCCTGACTGTATGAAGACATCGAAATACTTTGAGACGTTCTCGACTGCGAGCTCATTCACATCCGACGTCTCGTAGACGCGAAGGATCTTACGCTCCATCGCTTCCTGCAGCGTAAGGATGTTCGTCTTCGATGTCTCGTCCTTTCCATGGACCAGGTAGATCGTCAGATTTTTATGTGAATAGGGAGCTGAAATTCGGTAAGGTCGGCTCTGAGCAGCCGCGGCCGTGGCGAAAACAAACAGCGCGGCCAAGCCGCTGATGACACACTTCAACTTCATAAACAAAAACTCCTTTCTTAGCGATTTCTTTTGCGCGGGAAAGCTTGTTCAGTAAGGGAACGGAGGCAGGAATGTGTTCTTGCAAACAGGAGTAAGAAATTACGTGGAAGCGCTTTCAGGCTAGTGAAGTTCGCCATGTCCGTGATTTCAAATTTGAAATTTGAAATTCGAGATTGTTAAAAACCATTAGGCGTTGAAGCCGCCGACCGATGAATTGGGTTGGATAATCGACAAAGCACCGCTGATGTTTTCCGGAGCGCCGAGCAAGACGATCGTGTCACCTTCGCAAAGCTTATGATTCGCTCCCGGGCTGATCACGGTGTTGCCCCCGCTGACTACGGCTATTACCGTCGCACCACTTTGTCCGCGAAGGTCCAGCTCGCCAAGGTTTTGGCCAAGAACCGGAGATCCTTCGCCGAGAACGATCGTCTCCGTGCTCGCACCGTAGAGATCTACCGCAGGCGCGTTGATCGGCATGGCCGGAGAAGCCGCCGAACGCAGCATTTCATATCCCTGCTGACGGATCCTGGCTATTTGCTGCTCTATAGTTCGTCGGGGAGTCCCATACCTGTGAAGCACGCGAGAGAAGATCTCGATGCTGGTCTCAAACTCTTCAGGGATAACTTCGTTTGCTCCAAGCTCGTATAGTTCCGTGATCTCGGCAACGTATGTGGTACGAACTATTATGTGAAGCTTTTCGCTAAGCTTCCGCCCGAGATCAACCGTTCTCCGCGCCGCGGCCCGGTCGGACATTGCGAGGACAAGCGCCCAAGCCTGTTCAACGCCGGCGTGGAGCAGCACTTCGCGCCGGGTTGCGTCACCGAAATTGATCTTTTCGCCTTTCCCCTTCGCGCGGCGAACGACAGTAGCATCGAGCTCGATGATGACGTACGGAACGCCGACCGCTCGCAGCACACGCGCCAGATTGCGGCCGTTCAGACCGTATCCGACAATGATCACATGCTCCTGAAGACCGCCGCTTGACGTGAGATGAATATCGTCTTCGGAGTTTTCCACGTCCGCCGCGCTGCCGTCTTTAAACAGCGACTGCACAAACACGCCGATGCGCGGCGCCATCGCAATTAGGAACGGGGTTGCGATCATCGATATGATCGATGCCGCAAGAAAAGTCTGATAGTCGCCTTCGGGAAGCAGACTTGCGCCCTGGCCGGTCTTTGCGAGCACAAACGAGAACTCCCCGATCTGCGCGAGACCAAGCCCGGTCATCGTCGCGATCCGCTGCGGGTATCCGAGAATTCGAACAATCGCCCACACGATCAGAGCCTTCACGAAAATCAATCCGATCACTAGCATGATGACCGGGACAATATTCGCGACGAGAGCGCTCAGCGACAGCAGCATTCCGATGGAAACGAAGAACACGCTGTTAAAGACGTCGCGAAAAGGGAGCACCTCCGAGGTAACCTGATGGCTATATTCCGAATCCGCGAGCACCATGCCTGCGATGAACGCACCTAAAGCAAGCGACAATCCGAAATGCGACGTCACCCACGACATTCCCAGACAGAGTAGGACGACGGTCAGCAGAAACGCTTCGGTACTTCGAAGCTGAGCGACCTGTGTAAGCAATTTTGGAAGCAGAAACCACGCGGCCAGGACCAGCACTGCCAGGGCGAGCAGCGAGCCGCCGAGGCGCAGAAGGATGGAGGTAAATGAAACTATGTCTTCGCCGCCGAGCAAGGGAATCGCGAGGAGCATGAAGACAATGCTGATGTCCTGGAAAAGTAGGATAGCTATTCCAGCTCGCCCGTGAGGTGAATCGACCTCGTTTCGCTCGATATAACTATTCAGGACGATCGCCGTGCTCGATAGCGCAACAAGGAACCCAAAAAATATCGCTTGATTTATCGACCGGCCAAAAAAGAATGCAGCGCCTGCCGTGACTGCGATCGTAAGCACTATCTGCAGGCCGCCTCCTAGCAGGACCAGCCTTTTCATCTCGGCAAGCCGCCGAAGTGAGAATTCGAGGCCGATAGTAAACAAGAGCAGCATCACGCCTATCTCGGCCAGCTGTTCGATCGCGTCAATATCCTTTATCAATCCGAAAGCGTAAGGGCCGATCGCTATACCCGTCAGCATCAGTCCCACGAGCAAAGGTAATTTGAGCCGCAAACAAATGAATGCAACCGGGACCGATACCAAAAGGATGATCAGGAGATCTCCAAAAAGTTGAGGCGTGTGCATGACTTGTTTCGATTATAACAAACGAAAAATGAGCGGCAGCCGGAATTGATTTTTGATCTGAATCCAGCCACAATGTCCCCAACTTCTTCCAAACCATCCGGAGGCCATCAAATGAATTCAATCATGTCGTTAGGAATTATTATTTTTGCGCTTACCTTCTGCGGGCTCGGCGATAAGCTGAAAGGGCTGTCGGCCGGGAACGGCGGCGCTGCGAACACATCATCCAACAGTTCATCGAAAGCGTCCTCGGGGAGTGTCGAACAGCCGAAACCGACGGCGGCCCAGCAGGCGATAATCGATAGCGGAACCGAAACAGCCTGGGACGCACAGGGAATCTCGTGGCGGCTTCCGTCGGGGTTCAAGAAGATGCAGGTGCTGAAGGAGAGTTTTAATTATGGATCTCCGGCGGCTGGATTCCTGATCGCTTCCATCTCCGTTATGCCCGACGATTTCCCTTCTGAATCGAGTATCGACGCGACATACACAAGCGCTCTCGAACAGCTAAAGCAAGGAAAGTACGAGAATGTAAGATGGCTCGAGATCGACGGCGTGAAGGGCGTCGAGTGGATTGAAGCGATGCCGGAAATCAAAGACGGCCCGAGACGTCATCAGTGGATCGCATTCAGAAAGTATCTTGGCCAGAATCAACAGCTGAACGTCATGGTCTCAACCGACGGCGACAAGTTCGACGCCCGGCGGGATTCTTTTGCCGCGATAATGTACTCCATGAAGATTCCGAAGGGCTAGGTTTTAGCGGTGAGCTGGGAGCTGGGAACTGTGAGTTGTGAGCTGTGGACGTTGGATCATAATACGGCGCCTGAGAATTTTCGTTTCATAGCTCATAGCTCATAGCTCATAGCTCATACCCCACAGCTCATAGCTCACAGCTCACCTTAATCAAGCGGAGTAGGCGCATCCGAATGCGGAACAAAACATTTCCTGCAGCGCGCCTCATACTTGTCGCTCGCACCGACCTCTACGCGCTCGTCAGATTCCACAGTTCGCTGCGAATAGTTTGCAGTACCGCCACACACCACGCAGATCGCGTGAGTCTTCGTAATAAATTCCGCGATCGAGAGAAGCTGCGGCATTGGCTCGAAGGGCCGGCCCGTGTAGTCCTGATCAAGGCCGGCGATGATCACCCGTTTGCCGCGTGCAGCTAATTCATTAACAGCGTCGATCAGCGCCATGTCGAAGAATTGTCCTTCGTCAATCCCAACGACCTGCGTTTCGGCCTCTATTTGTTCCATCAACTCTTTTGCCGTGGTCACGGGTGTCGAGGTATGCTTCTGGCCAGAGTGCGAAGCGATCTCTTCGACGGAATAACGGGCATCGATCTTCGGCTTAAAAACCTGGACCTTCTGCCGGGCGATGCGTGCGCGGTTGAGGCGCCGGATCAACTCTTCCGACTTTCCGGAAAACATCGACCCGGCGATCACCTCGACCCATCCCGTCCCATTCTGCCTGTTCTTACGGCGTTCTTCGGTATTGTCGAACGCAAATTCTTCAACCATAATTGCTTTCTTATTAAAAAATTAGAAAGACAATTATAGATGTAGAGAGTGAAGAGTGGAAAAAGTAAAAGAGTAAAAAAGTGAAAGAGTCACCCTTCACTTTTCCACTCTTTAACATTTAGACTTTAGCTGTGGCGATCAAGCTTTGTCCAAAATGTCGACGGCCATTCCTTGCGGAGAAGGAATTCTGCCCGCACTGCCCGGAGCCGTACATGTGGAATCAGGAGAGCCTCGCCAACCTGGGCTGCCTTCTGGCAACGATTCTTCCGCTGCTTGCTCTTATTTTATTTTGGCTGTTTCTCTTTCTCGGTGTGTTTGTCCGATAGCGTCAGGCCGCGATTCGCAGGTCCGTCCCGGTCATGTTGCCCGGTTTTTCCACGCCTAAGATTCCGAGTAGTGTAGGAGCGACGTCACAGAGCGAACCGTCTTTTTTGAGCTGTAAGTTCACCACGCTCGCACCGACTATATGCAGCGGCACCGCGTTCGACGTGGCAAACCTGTTTGGCTTCCCCGCCGCGTCGAGCATTTCTTCGCAGCTGCCGTGCGATGCTGTAACGATGCTAATTCCGCCCGCCTCGTTAAATTTCTCAACGATGCCGCCCAGACACGTGTCGACATACTGGATCGCCTCGATCGTTCGTTCAAGGCTGCCCGTTTCGGCCGCGATGGCCGAGGCGGACAAATTTATTACGAAGACGCCGGGATCTTCCGGATTGACGTGCTGAAGAACTCGGTCCGCTATCTTGAAGCTTTCCATTTCAGGTTCGGAATCCCGATGATGGTCGCCCGGCAATTCGACGTTGGCACCGCATTCGTAAATACTCGGGTCCGCGCCTCCATTGAAGAAATTCGTGACGTGCGGAAAACGGTCCGTGCCGGCAACTCGATAATTTGGGATCCGATGTTGTGCGAGAACCTGTCCCAAAACGCAGCCCTCGGTCTCGGGCTTGAAAGCCACCGGAAGATTGAAACTGCTGTCGTACTCTGTCAGGCAGATCGCCTCGATGGTCGGCTTGGAAGAGGAGCGGCCGATCTCGGGGATCGCCAGCGAACGTGCAAGCTGACGCATCGTGTCCGAGCGATGGTTGAAAAATATGACGACGTCGCCGTCTTTTACGGTGGCGACTGGGACCCCGGGCTCGTTCTCGAGCACGATCGGCGCGATGAATTCATCGGCAATACCCCGAAGGAAAGAATTTCGTACCGCGGTCCGTGCGTCGAAAGATCGCTCGCCTTCGGCATGAGCGAGCATGGTAAACGCGCGGGCGGTGCGCTCCCAATTTTCGCTGCTGTCCATTCCGAAAAAGCGCCCACACAAAGTCGCGATCCGGCCGACACCGATGTCAGCCATTTTTATTTCCAAAGCTTCGATATAAATATCTGCGGTGCGAGGTGGGACATCACGTCCGTCGAGTATGCCGTGGACGAAAACTTCTCGAACACCTTCGCGTTTCGCCATACGCAAAAGTGCGTAGAGATTTTCAGGAGACGAGTGCACTCCGCCGTCACTCAAGAGCCCGATCAGATGAATCGGCTTACCAGAGGCGGCGGCATGCGCCATGGCGGGCTGGAGCACGGGATTTTTCTCGAATTCGCCGTTGCGAACTGCTTTTGCGATCCGCGCGATATCCGTCTGCACGACGCGCCCTGCTCCGATATTGAGGTGTCCTGCCTCAGCACTCCCGGCCGCGCCGGATGCCAGTCCTACATATTCCCCCGAGGCCGCGAGCTGGGTCCGAGGATATCGCGAACAGATCTCATCGTAGTAGGGCGTATGCGCGAGCGCGACTGCATTCCCTTCGGTGCTGTTGGAAATTCCCCAGCCATCGAGAATGATCAACGCTATGGGACGGGTATTTTGGGTATTCATAACTATCAAAAAGGCGGGTTCGTTGAGGATCTACTTAAGGTTTCTCGAGCGGAAACTCTAGTTGACGGTTAATTATAACCGATAGGAGTGGTGCGGATGCAAGAGATTTGACGGGAGAGTGATAAGTCACAAGTGAGGGGGATCAGCCCCCTCTCGTCACTTATCACTACTCAGTACGCGTCGGGTGCAGTTCGCTCCATCCATCGCTCTGGAAACTTGAGAGACGAGAATTCGAACTGTTCGTACAAGCCGTGTGCGTCTAGTGTCGCCAGCAGCCATCGTCTGAGACCCTGAAGATCAGGATGAGCGACGATCGTTTCCATCAGCAGTTTACTCAACCCTCTTCCGCGAAATTCCCCCAGCACAAAAACATCGCCGAGGTACGCGAAGGTAGCGAAGTCGCTGACTATCCGAGCAAAGCCTGCCTGCCGACCGGCGAAATAAACTCCGAAGCAAAGTGAATTCTCGATCGCTTTCCGCGTTTGTTCAAGTGTGCGGGTCGCCGCCCAATACGACTCCTCGCTAAGAAAGCGATGGATCGTCTCGATTTCCAGCCGGCCTTTGTCTGTACTGATCTCGAAGTTTTCAGTTTCCATTTTCATTGTTGAATCTTGATGCAAGAGCCGAAAGAAGGTCCTCGACCTCGCGGGTTGTCGTAAGTCTCACAACCGACATTTTTTCACCGACCCGTTCGAGTCTCTCCACGACACGAGCTCGAGATCTCTTTGGAAAGTTCCATGTCCATCTCAGGAAACGGAGATCGAATCGTTCGTCGCAGCCTGCAGCTAGGTCCGGTCTGTCGCTGAAGCGGAGAGCGCGTTTGAGGACCCGCCACGTACAAAGATGCTTCGGAAAGTCGATAAAGATCACGGTGTCGCAATACTCGAGTCTTCGATCCATAGTCCGGCTGTAATTTCCATCGATTATCCACGAGTCGCGACGCAAAAGTTCATCGAGCTGTTTGTCCCATTCATCTTTCGAAGGTTCGACCCAGCCGGCGCGCCAGTAATGCTGATCGAGATGGATTACGGGAAGCCCTGTTAGTTTTCCGAGCGTCCGCGAGAATACAGATTTCCCCGAACCTGGTGAACCGATGACGAGAACTTTTCTCACGCCGCTTACTACGCAGGGCTCGACCGCGGGGTTCTAACTTTCTTGTCTCGCAGAACCCGCCTCGCGCGCGAACGCAGAGCGATCGTCGTATGAGGTATATGTTTTTCAGCGATTGCCGTCAGCTCACTGATAAGCGCCGCCTCTCCATCCGCGATCTTCGCCGCAATAGTCAGCGCGAAGACCCGGACGCCCACCGGCCTGTCCGCGTCATCGAGAAATTGCGCGCACATATCGTAGAGCTTGCCGCCCCACCTTTTCGGAATCTCGACGAACTGAAACATGCGAAGGATATTGCGATGGGCGGCGGCGTGCACATCGTCCCGCCCG
>JBDTMK010000126.1:0-8161 GCA_039934315.1 Pyrinomonadaceae bacterium
CGACTGGAGCTGTTTGCGGAATTTCAGAATTTCTTCAACACCAACGTCATTGTCGGTTATAGCAACACACTGGTCCCGACAGATCCGTACACAGGCCTTATGATTGGTCCGCTGCCCGACTTCAAGGCCCGGAACTCTTCGACGGCCCAGGAGAGCCGGCAAATGCAGCTCGGTCTAAAGTTGATTTTCTGAAGCGGTAACCAGAGCGTTCACCGCCAAGTTTCCAAAAACTATGCGCGGTCCGCAAGCGTATGACCGACTTATGATCCGCACGAACGTATCGTTAATCGTCGCGAAAGGGAACGACGTTGCTGATCGCGAAGTGTCCGGCGCGGTTCATAACGCCGAGCACTGGCGTTCGCAGCTGGCGGACGGACTAATTTATTTGATCGGCAAACAATAACTTAGGCGCAAAAAATCGGCGATCGGATCAACCGACCGCCGATTGCTGGTGGCTCGCGTCTAACAAGCCGACCGGTTCATTCCACTCGTGATCAGGCCGCAGGTCGTCTCAGAATCTCTGCGAGCGCATTCATCCGAGCTGAATCGGCTCCTGTTTTTGTTCCAGCGCTTTTCTCCAAAGAAGCTCCAAGATTCTTTAGTTTCTTCTTGTCCGATTTATCGAGCGCCTGTCGAAGTTTTATGATCTCTTCAGAAGACAGTCCTTTTGAACGCTCCAGCTGATCGACGTAAGCCTTCGCCACCGTCAAATTTCGCGGCCAGTCTATACGCTGCTGGTTCTGCACGTTCAGCTCGTCGACGCGGACTAACTTCGCGGCGTCGATCTCGTTCTGGGAAAGTTTCTCGGTCGGTGTCAGCTCAAAGATATCAAGACCGCGTGCGATCTCGGACGAATAGATCCGGCCGTTGTACCAGTAAGCGGACCATGATCCTCCAAGGATCAGCACCTTCGGATCGATCGGACCACGATCGAAATACGCGATCTCGAAAACGTGATCGGCGTCCGTGAAATCCATTATCGAAATGCCGCCCTGATACCACGCCTGAACTTTGATATCGCGGCCCGGTACGGGAACTAGTGAGCCGTTGTGCGCCACACAGTTCTCGCTGTCGCCCTGTGCGGCCGGCATCTTGTAATAGCTCGCGAAGCTCAGCTTGTTGTCGTTCAAACGAAAGATCGCATCCGCTCCCCATTTGTTCGGGTCGTTGGCACGACATCGGGCGCCGAGCCCGCCGCCCCACTCGTCGGTGAACACTACTTTTTTTCCATCATTCGAAAACGACGCCGAGTGCCAGTACGCATAGTTCGGATCGTTTACCGCATCGACTCGTTTAGGATTTGCAGGATCTTTGATGTCGAGCAGAATTCCATTACCCGAGCACGCACCCGCCGCAAGTCCGATCGCGGAGTAAGCAGTGATGTCGTGGCACTGGTCTGTATCGGACGGCTTCGATACTCCGTCTTTGCTGTGGGTGCCCGCATTATTCAAGCCGTTAGCAGCTCCGGTCTTGGGGTCCGCGAAGACGCGCGGACTCGAGACCACCTTGGCATCCTGCGGAGCCGCGAGCGGCACCTTGATCACATCGATACGAAACAGCGCAGTGTCCGGATCTTTGTCTGGCGTACCACCGGAGCAGCCTGCGAGCTCTTCTCCCGGTCGCACAAACGATGTACCCGAGACATAAATGTAGACGTTATTCTTGTCGTTCGGATCGACTACGAGCGTATGTGTGTGCGAGCCGCGGCAAGTTTGGACCGCTGCGACCTGCTTCGGATTTCGGATGTCCGAGATGTCGAAAATTCGCACGCCGCGAAACCGTTCCTTGTCCGCGGCCGGAGAATCCTGTCCCGCAGCCGGAGCAGGGAATCCCTGCGTGCCACAATCGAGTCGGCCGTTAGGCATCTCGACGGACATAAACAGAAGGTTCTTGTAAACGGACGGGTCACCCTGTCCGCCGGGGCATACGATCGATGTCACCAAAGAGGGCTTAGCCGGGTCAGCAATGTCATAAATGCTCACGCCGTAAAAGTTTCCCTGAAACAAATGGTTACCCTGGAAGGCGACATCCGAATTGGCAAAGGCGAGTTGCGCCAGAACAAGCTGGAACGGCTTCGGCATCTTAGACGAATCACCGATGCCCAGCAGGCCGAGAGCTTTCTGCACTTTTGGATCATCGGGATTGTCCGATCCAAGCTGAAACGCGTCGGGCTTTTTTATAAGGGTGAGGTGCCGCATACCCATCGCGGCCTCGCCCGCATTCGACATTCCCGGCGAGAGTTTTGCGCGAGGGTCGTTCGCATCCGAGCCGGTCATCCCGTTCGGGAGTGGCGGAGCTGACTCCAGCTGGCCTTGCGCCAGCGACGCGACAGCAAAGCACGAAGCCAAAATAACGAACGCCATTAATAAACGGAAACTGAAAGTGTGAACTCGATTCATCGTTTCTCCTCTACGGTTTTTCACCTAACATTGACTGCATGATCCTGATCTCGGCACGCTGGCCGCTATCGACATCAGTTGCAAAATTGAACAGCTCTGCATCCTGCCCGGCACCTGCCGTGTCGTACAAATCTTTCACCATGATCAAAGCACCATTGTGATGCTGGATCATGCCCTTTAAAAACAGACCATCGAACTCCGCGCCTTTCGCCTTCAGTAGTTCGGTCATTTGCTTTCGGGTGAGCATCCCCGGCATCAGCATGTGATGATGTTCCATGTCGGACATATCCATATCCTCCATGCCGGGCATCGGCATCGAGATCGGCTCCCCACGCGCTCCGAGCCATCGCTTCATGAAATTCATTTCGTCTGACTGAGAGTGGCTGATGCGAGCGCCTAGCAAACGTAGATCCTTGTTCTCGGTTCGCGACTCGATCATCGCCGTCATCTCGACAGCCTGGGCGTGGTGCATGATCATCCCCTGCATAAACTCGACATCCTTCCGTGAACGCTCCGGCAGTACTGCCCTCGTGGATGCCGGCAGATTCTTCGACGGCTTACCGGGGGCACCGGGCTGCACGATAACGGGCGAATCCGCTCGCTGGGCCGAAACTGCAGACGATAAGAGGCACGTCAAAGCCCCGGTAGTTATGAGTAAAGCCGTCACGCAGACCCTCGGCGCCGGCTTATGCTTCGTAATGAAAAGAATCGATTGCATCGTCTTTGGGTGATCGGGCTTGAGTGAGCGCCTTGATGTAGATAAGAGATTACCGCAGAAAAGGACTGCTTCCCAAGTGAGCGTGACGATCGCTGCAACATTACGGATTCGCAAATACGCAACCTTTGGAATGGAAGCTTCTCTTTCCAACAGTTCTCATTTCGAATTAAACTGAAGCACCGGTGTCTTCATAAACTTTAACTTTGTATATGAGTGGCGCCAGAATAGCTCGACATCCGTCACGGCAAGGGTTTCTTTTGACAGAGGGGATTACAAATGAAAAGCGGTAAAGCCGTCAAAATTATTTATCTTCTGCTCCTGCTCTTTGCATCGACATTAATAAACCGCGCACAGTGCGTTCCTGCCTCAACGGCGGCGGGATCCCTCGACACTTGCTTTGGAACCGGCGGTCGCGTGACGACCGACATCACCGGCGACCGGGACTTTGCAAGAGCTCTCGCAATCCAACCGGACGGTAAAATAGTCGTCGCCGGCGTCGCTGGTTACAACGTGGCAATTCCCAATGCAGACTTTGCCGTCGTACGCTACAACACGGACGGATCGCTCGATACGACCTTCGACGCGGATGGGATCGTCGTAACCGATTTTGGTTTTGGGACAGCGGACGAAGATTACTGTCGAGGGCTTGGCATCCAGCCTGACGGTAAGATAGTCGTCGCGGGACGCTCCCTCGTCAGTCCGACGACGACGGCTCTTGCCGTCATCCGCTATAACCCGAACGGCTCTCTCGATACAACTTTTGACGGCGACGGCAAAGCTCAGTTCGAACTTGCCGAGATCATCGAAATGTACGGGTTCGCCCTCCAACCCGATGGCAGGATCCTTGTTGCGGGGCGCTCCTATTTGAATGGCTTTAATGGTCTCATCGTGCGCTTTAATCCGAACGGCTCCCTCGATACTTCTTTTGGTTCGAATGGCCGGACCTCCGCTTCGATCGCGGGCATTTACTCACTCGCCCTACAATCGGACGGTAAGATCGTCGCCGCCGGCGCGTTTGGCAGCGACCCTGTCACCCCGGCATTCGCGGTCGTGCGTCTAAATCCGAACGGCTCACCTGACGCATCTTTCGGCAATAACGGAGTCGTCACTTACCATCCGACCCTTAACGACCAAGCCTGGTTCGTAAAAGTACGTTTCGACAATCAGATCTTTGCCGGCGGACACTCGTCTGCTGTCCAAGGCGATGCACGTGGGTCGCTGCTCCGTTTTGGTCCCGATGGCGCGTTCCGGCAAGGTGTGTTGTACCCGGAGCAAAATGCATTTTGGAGTATGAACTTTCAACCGGATGGGAAGGCCCTGATCGTCGGTGCGAGTTTCGTTCCGGCGTCGGGTTTTACGATAAGGCGCTTTCTAGATATTAATATTCCGGACACGACATTCAACGGGGGCGTGGTGTCGGTCAAATTCCTACCGGAGGCGATACCCGAAGCCGCGGGTATCAATGCCATCGCGATGACGGGCGACAATAAGATCGTCGCTGCCGGTTCGGTGGCGGAACAAGACAACACCACGGCAGGGTGGAGATTCGCGGTGGCGAGATTTTATTCGGGGCTTCAAGCACCACACCCGGAGCGCTTCGATTTTGACGGCGACCGCAAGGCGGACATTTCGATTTTCCGACCGTCAAACGGTGAATGGTGGGTCAGTAGATCTTCGGACGGTGGACACTTCGCCGCTCAGTTTGGCGCGTCTAACGACAAATTAGTGCCCGGAGATTACACGGGCGATGGCAGGACCGATATCGCAGTCTGGCGCCCATCCACGGGCGAATGGTTTGTTCTGCGCAGTGAAGACTTTTCATATTTCTCCTTTCCATTCGGCACCAGCGGAGACATCCCGCGACCTTCCGACTTTGACGGCGACAGCAAGACCGATTTCATACTCTATCGTCCATCGCAAAATCTCTGGTACCGCACGAACACCATCGGCATTAGTTCGTTCCGCGTGTTCGGGATTGACGGTGATACGCCTCTTACCGGCGATTTTGATGGCGACAGGAAAACGGATCTGGCAGTTTACAGACCCTCGACCGGAGGGTGGTGGTATCAATCCTCGATCACCGATGAACAGTTAGTGTTTCACTGGGGAATAGCCGGCGATGTTCCCGTACCGGCAGATTACGACGCCGACGGAAAGACCGACTTCGCCGTCTACCGACCTTCGAACGGAACCTGGTACGTCTACAACAGCGCGAACGGCTCGTTCACGATCTTGAACTTCGGGCTCGCCGAAGATAGGCCCGCTCCGGCGGATTACGACGGCGATGGAAAATCGGATATTGCGGTGTTCAGACCGTCAACCGGTGTCTGGTATTTGATGAGATCGACTGCCGGCTTCAGCGCCTTCCAATGGGGACTTTCAAATGATATTCCGACTCCCAGTGCATATGTTGCGAGCTCGGGGGGATGACCTGCTTTACAGCCGGGCGTAATCAGTTCTTCGGCGTCGTTCGATCGAGCGGGAACTTCGCGCGCGAAGAAGCTAGTCTGCCGCATTTTCCACAGAAACCTTCGTGCCGTTAAATGCCGCGGTTCCGCAAAGGGGATCGACGGCGAGATCGTCGGTAAGATCGTTGATACTTTCGCCGGAGTGTTCGGCCGCGATACTGAGCGCGACGCCCGGGCGTCCATGACCCCAGCCGTGGGGAATGCTGACGACGCCGGGCATTACCTCATCAGAAACTTCAACCGGTAGTGTGATCGAGCCCGACTGTGCGCGGACGACCGCGTTCTGCCCCGAGACCAAGTTCCTCTGCGCGGCGTCCCCAGTGTTCATCATGATCGTGCATCGATCATCGCCTCTGACGAGCCGGCCGTAGTTATGCATCCACGAGTTGTTGCTGCGGAGTTGGCGGCGTCCGATCAACAACAACTTTCCATTGGAAGTCGGTTTTGCTTCTCTGAGCGCCTTAGTCGCGCGGCCAATATCGTTTACGAAGATCTTCGGAGCGAGGTCGAGGCGCTTGTTGTCCGTCCGTAGCCGCTCTGGAAGACAAGGTTTCAATGGACCAAGATCAATTCCATGGACAGCTTTTTTTAGTTTGCGAAGAGTCAGGCCTTTCGAAAAAGGATTGAGCTTAGATCCATATGGCCCGAAACGCAGACCGAGATCGAGCATCCGATCCGGTGACAGAAATGTTCTTTCGAAAGCTCTCCTTATGGAACCCGCAAAACTGCGTCTGGTTTTCAAACGCGCACTGAGCTCGCTCAAGATCTCCCAATCGTGAAGGACGTGCGGATCGCGCTCGAACAGCGCGGGCGAAAACTTTGCCGTGTTGCGGATTGCCAGAAGGTGGAATGCGATGTCGTAGTGGTCGCGCTCGAGCGGCGAACTTGTCGGAAGAATTATGTTCGCGTGACGCGTTGTCTCATTGATATAGCAGTCGATCGAAACCATGAAATCGAGCGATTCGAAGGCATGATCGAGTTGTCGACCGTTCGGCGTCGACAGAATCGGATTACCCGCAAAGGTTACTAGCGCTCGAATCTGATCTTTACCCTCGGTCAGTATCTCTTCGGCCAGGGTTGCTACCGGAAGCTCTCCGCCGATCTCGGGCAGTTTTCGTACTCGACTGTGCCAACGACCAAAGCTGCCGCGCGGGGCAAGTGACTCCGGTGCCGTGATCGGATCGAAAGCGGGAAGCGTGAACATCGCACCGCCCTCGGTATCGAGATTCCCCGTCAAAATATTCAGAACATTTATCAACCACTGGCACACGCCGCCGTACGCCTGAGTGCTGAGGCCGATTCGTCCATAACAAACGGCGGCCTCGGCCGTTGCAAATTCTGTCGCGAGCGTGCGTATTGTGCTCGGATCGATTCCGGTAACTGCAGCTACGGCTTCCGGCGAAAATTGCTGGACGAGTTCCTCGATGCTTTCCACCCCATCGGTGAACGACATGAGATGTCCAAGATCCGTCAACTTTTCTTTCACGACGACATGGATCAGAGCGAGCAGTAGAAAGACATCCGAACCCGGACGAACAAACAAATGCTGATCTGCGATACGTGCCGTTTCCGTAAAGCGGGGATCGACCACTACAACTTTTCCACCACGACCCTGGATCTCACGCAAACGATTGCGAAGATCCGGGGCCGTCATCATGCTCCCGTTGGACACCGCCGGATTTGCACCGAGGATCAGGAAAAACTTTGTTCGATCGACATCCGGGACCGGAAGCAGCAGTTGATGCCCGAACATCTTGAACGCTGCGAGATGATGCGGCAGCTGATCAACCGACGTTGCGGAGAATCTGTTTCGCGTGTGGAGGCTTCGGATAAATGCCGGACCGAATAACAACGCGCCCGAACTGTGAACCGTCGGATTACCAAAATATGTAGCGACGGAGTTCCTGCCGTATTTCGATTGAACGTTTTTGACGGATCGTTCTATCTCGTCGAAGGCTTCGGTCCAACCGATCTTCTCCCAACCATCTTTCGTGCGCCTAACCGGATATCTGAGTCGATCTTTATCGGAGTATATATCCTGCAGCGCAACAGCTTTCGGACAGATATAGCCACGGCTGAACAGGTCATTCTTATCTCCGCGAATATCAAGCGTCTCACCATCCTTGATCGAAATCTCAATCCCGCAGATCGCCTCGCACAAATTGCAGCTCCGATAATGCATTTCAGTTGGCCCAGATCTCATCGGTTGTATCTTAACCGCAATCCATCCGAATCAAGCGGAATTGTTCTCTGCTCCAATAAGCGCTTCCGTGTATTCGGTGCGTCGCTCCGAAGATGAGCAACACTGGTTTTGATTTAGCTACCCAATACACGGAACACGCGGAAGACATGAAAGCAAGACCGATAGCGACTCGCGCGTCATTCTGCTAACGTTAATCCGTAAGTATGAATATTCTCTCGCTCGAAAATGTCTCAAAGAACTTTGGCTTTCGCCCGCTTTTTGAGAGTGTCACTCTTGGTCTCGAGGAACGTGACAAGATCGGAATCATCGGCGCGAACGGCTCAGGCAAGACGACGCTGCTGCGAATCATCGCCGGTCTCGAGCAGCCCGACAC
>JBDTMK010000127.1:0-8145 GCA_039934315.1 Pyrinomonadaceae bacterium
CTGCAGGGTGTGAACATCAACGACAAGCACATCGAGGTCATCGTTCGTCAGATGCTTCGGTGGGTGAAGATCAAGGAAGTCGGCGACACCGATTTCCTGATGGAAGAGCAGGTCGATCGCTTCCGTTACGAGGACGAAAATCGCCGTGTTGCTGAAGAGGGCGGTAAGACCTCGGTTGGTGAGCCGCTGCTGCTCGGAATTACGAAGGCGTCGCTTTCGACAGATTCGTTTATTTCAGCCGCCAGCTTCCAGGAAACGACACGCGTTCTTACCGAAGCCGCGATCTCGGGCCGCATCGATTATCTTCGAGGCCTGAAAGAAAACGTCATCATGGGACGACTCATCCCGGCAGGTACGGGTATGAAGTATTACCGCAACGTCAGGGTGTCTCCGGACGCGACCGAGAACCGCAAGGTCGAGGACGAGTTCGATGAGTTAGCAGAGCTTCGCGGCGGTATCGACATTCCTGTTCTCGCCAGTGTCCCGGGTGTAGACACGGACGCGGGCTACGACGAAGCCGAGGAAACACTCGACGATCTCAGTCTTGAAGAAGACGAGGTCTTCGACGACTCGATCAAACCTGATGGCTTGGTCGATGTTGTTGGTGGGGAAGGTGATTTTTAAGTGTTGTCAGTATTGCCGCAGACTAGAAAAGGCTGATCGGGAAACCGATCAGCCTTTTTTTCGATGGTCACCTGAAAGAGGTCGACGTCCGCGGACGATCGAGAGAGACTCACGACCCCAAGTTCGCTGATATCTTCTTCGGTTTTTCGGCCATTTTTTTGAAAGCTTTCACATCTCCTTTTTTTGAGGCGACGCTAAGCTGTTTGGTTCTGGAGCAACACCCCCCTAACTATTATGAGGTCGCCATTCTTGTCTTTTAGGACATATAAAAGCCAGTCCGAGTTCGGTTGAAAACCTTCTAACTTTCCCGCCCGCTCTTTCGCTACCAGCCATCGGTCACATTGCGTTTCCAAGCCGTTTTCACTTCGAACTTAATCGCAACATCTAGGTTTCCCGTATACTCATTCTGCATCTTATTGGCCTCGACCACAGTACCAATTAAAACGACTTCAGATCGTTCAAAATGTTGCCTTCGGGTAAAATCCGGCTCGCAGCTGAATTGGCCAACGGAATAACCGCCAGCAAGGCCAAGCCATACAATACCAACGTCACGCAGATCACTTACGGATCGATCAACGGCTTCACGGATCTCTACCCGACGCAGAGCGTTCAGGCTTACGGTACGTCGATCGCCCGCACTAGCGCCGTTCAATACGATTTCTCGACCGGACTCCCTACGCTCACCACCGACGTAGACAACAATGTCTCGATCGCAACCGATTACGACATCCTCGGACGCTCGATCAAAATTGCAAACGCCGTTAGCACGCCGCTCGAGAGCCGGACGACTACGGAATATCACGACTCTGAGAGGTTCGTCGTCGCTCGATCCGACCTAGAAACGGTGGGCGACGAGACGAAAGTGGCGACGCAGTTCTACGATCAGCTTGGCAGAGTGCGTCTGTCGAAAACTCTCGAGGATGCGTCTACGCAATCCGCGGCAAACGAGGCAGATGGGATCAAGGTCACAGACTAGATATCAAACAGCATGCGGTTACTCATACCAGCTCACCTCGATTCCGTTCCGGCGTGCAGCTTAGGAGAAAGAATGCGGACTACGGACAGATGTCGGATCGTTCCGATCACCGTGAACCCGTAGAAGCGATTGGTCAGCTAAATGGCGAAAGGCGATAGATTCGATTGAGTCTATCGCCCTCGTTAGTTTTATCGTGACGATCGTAGTCGTCGCGACGATCAGGAGCGCATCATGTCGAGAAGAGGAAACTGATGCTTCGGTGCTACCAGATCTGGCACGCGTTCTCGCGGACCATCGACTGTCCGGCTTTGCAGCCGAAGGCTTTTGCAAACTGCGGCATGTTCGAGAGCGGGCCGTTCACGCGCCAGCGGGGAAGCGAATGCGGGTCGCCTTTGACCTGTGAACGCTCTGCTTCCGGTGTATATTTGCCGGCCCAAACCTGCGCCCAGCCGAGGAAGAACCGCTGCTCCGGAGTGAATCCGTCAATATTAGCAGGACGCGGTTTTCCTATGAGCGATCTCATCAATGCGTCGTAGGAAACTGTGAGTCCCGCAAAATCTCCGATGTTCTCGCCGAGCGTCAGCTTACCGTTGATAAAGAGCCCGGGCTGAACTTCGTAGCTGTCGAACTGCTTGATGACGCACGAGGTGCGTTCGTCGAAATTCTTGCGGTCGGCATCCGACCACCACATTTTCAGATTGCCTTCGGCGTCGTAGCGGCTGCCCTGGTCGTCGAACCCGTGAGTGATCTCGTGTCCGATGACACCGCCGATCGCACCGTAATTGATCGCATCATCCGCTTCAAAATTGAAGAACGGCGGCCGCAGAATTCCGGCGGGGAAAGTTATGTCATTGTTGACGCTCGAGTAAGAAGCGTTGACCGTCGGCGGGGAAAATCCCCAACGCGTTTTATCGCGGGGCTTGCCGAGGTCCTGAAAATTGCGGCGGATCTGGAATTGATTTGCTCTCAGGTTATTGCCGACGTATGATTCGCGGTCGACCGTCAGGCCCTTGAAGCCGCGAAGTACATCCGGGTAACCGATCTTCCTTTTGAAGGTCGCGAGCTTAGCCTGCGCCTGTAATTTCGTTTCCGGACTCATCCATTCGAGACCACTGATACGACCTTTGAGCGCGGCCATCAGATTGTCGATAAGCTCATTCATTCGCGCTTTCGCGGCCGGTGTGAAAGCCGTCTTGGCGAATTCCATTCCGAGTGCCTCGCCGAGATTGTTGTCGACAGCCTGCACGCAGGTCTTCCAACGCGGCTGCTGTTCCTTCTGCCCGCGAAGGTAACGTCCGAAGAAATTGAAATTCTCGTCGACGAATGGTTTTGAAAGTGCAGTTGCTGCGGCGTTGACGACCATCCATCGAAGATACGTTTTCCAGCTCTCGAGCGGAACATCCTTCAACATGGAATTCATTTCCGAAAAGAATTTTGCCGGTGCAACGTTGATCTCCGTGAATGCGGGGACCGACCGTTCCGCGACGTACGCCGACCATGAGAAATTGGGCGTCAGCGACTGTGCCTCAGTTAACGAGATCTTGTTGTAGGTGTTGTCCGGGTTGCGTCGCTCGACGGGAGTTAGCGAAGCCGTAGCGAGGCGGGTCTGCATCTCGAGCACAGTCTTTGCATGAGCAGCGCCGGCCTCGGGAGTTTCACCGAGCAGTTTGAACATGTTCGTCATGTACTCGACGAACTTCGCACGCGTCTCGACGGATTTTGCATCGTCGCCCGTATAGTAATCGCGATTCGGCAGAGTGAGTCCGCCCTGGCCCGCGTTCGCGATGACGTTGTTGGAATTTTTGAGGTCGGGCCCGGCTCCAAAACTAAAAACGGCGGGCAGTCCGGCGTCATGCAAAGCCGCGATCTCTTTTTCTAGATCCGCAACCGTCTTGATCTTGTCGATGTCGCTGAGGAAAGGCTTGATAGGTTTCATGCCGGCCTTGTTGATCGCCGCCTCGTCCATGCACGATGAATAAAAATCACCGATCAACTGTGCGTCGCTCCCTTGGGCCGCTTTCGTTTTTGCAGACGTTTCGAGAATGTTCCGCAGCAAAGAATTGTTGTTGTCCGCGAGAATGTTGAAAGTGCCCCAGCGTGACTCGGATGCAGGGATCTCAGTCGATCTTAGCCATGTGCCGTTCGCGTATTGGAAAAAGTCGTTGCAGGCGTCGGACGACTTGTCCATCCGCCCGGTGTCGAAGCCCTTACTTTGGGCAAGCATCGACGACCAGAGCGATACGAGAACGAGCGCGGTCGTTGCGAATTGGAAAAAGGTTTTGTGCATTAATCTCCTCCTTGAAAAGTTCCGAAATATTACCGTTCTATGTTTCTTAAAGTTTAGGATTATTTGCGGCCGGAGCAAAGCGAAAACGGTAAGAGTGGTCAGTATGAGATTGGTTGAGTCCTCTCCGACTTTAGTGACGGTCAGTTTCAACTCAAGCGGGATTCGTTACGATCAGCCCGGCTCTGCGTCTTTGCGACTTTGCGGGAGGTTCCGCAGACAAACTCGGAGGAATACCTCCCGCAAAGTCGCAAAGGCGCAAACAAGATCGACGGCTTTTCGAGCTTTTTTGGTTTCGTGTTCTTTCCGGTTCGTGTCGTTTCGTGTGAGTTCGTGGTTGTCTTCTCTTAAGAGCTGAAACCACGAACTCACACGAAATCACACGAAAAAAGCGAACACGAAAGGACACGGAACGACGCGATAAAAGCGAAGCACAGATCTTCTAAATTATCGGAATGAATTTTTCTTGCACGCGTTGGCGGAGCTCCGCGGCCAGCTGTTTGCGATCAGGATTGATCACCGGTTCTTCACCAAAATCGAGAATCGCCGTAAACCGTTTCACCGTAAAAAGGCGAAACAGGTGCTGCATGAAAGAGATGTCTTCCCACCAGCAAACGATATTGCTCGCCGGCGGCTCGCCTTCGGGTGTTCGATAGCTGAGCGAAGCGTATGAGACGGGCAGATCCGTTCGTGAGGCAAACTCGAGGAAGGAAGAATTAAATGGAAGGACCTCTTCGCCTTTTGTGCTCGTGCCTTCAGGGAAGACGATAACGCCTTCGCCATCGCTCAGTTTGCGAATTATCTCCTCACCTGCGCGCGGGATATCACGCCGATTCTTGCGGTCGATAAAGATCACGCCCATGTCGCGGACGATTCGGCCGGCGAGGAACCAATCCCGCACTTCCGCTTTTGCAACGAAGACACCTTCGACCTTCGCCCTGAGCGCGGCGATGTCGACATAGCTGACGTGATTGGTCACTAGAAAGAACGGTGGCTTGGGTGGAACGCCGATGACCTCGATCTCCATACCCGAGATCCAGACGAATGCTTTCGTCCAGGATCCAAACGCCAGCTGCCGCCAGTACGTTTTGTTCGGGATGAAGAAATGGAATACGAACCAGTTTCCGTATAAGCCGAGTGTCGCGACGATAAAAAAAACGGTTCGGATTGCCGCACGGATGTATTTCATGCTGAGGAGTGATGGGTGACGAAGCTACTTATTCCTTTCGTAAAAATTGTATCGCAGCAAAATGCGCATGGGCAAAGGCCTGTCTTCACGAATTACGGTTGAGGCCTCAACCGTGGTAAAGCCGGGCGACCTCGTCTTTCAGTTCGGCTGGAAAGCAGATGCGATGGATGCTGTACTCTGCTTGCAAGCCGCGGACCGCGCTGCTGACTTCGGAGATCTCGCGGATGCGCGGCTGCGAGAACCCATCCTCAACATAGATCAGGTTTTTGGGTTTGGAGTGATCGCTCGTATAAAAATAATGAGGAATGTCGCCCGGCTTATCTTCGACGAAATAGTAATCGGGATCGAAGCCGCGCGACTCGACAACCGAGCGCGCTTCTTTCACAAACTGCGCACGCTTTTCTTCGGGCATGTCCAGATCGAAAGCTTTGAACAAACGCCGGTTGAGAAATCTTTTCGAAAGATCGGCAAGAATTTCGTCGCTGGATCGCTGCCATTGTTTTATGTAGTAAACGACATCCGCATCGTCGAGCTCGAGATGTTCTTTCAATCCTAATCTCTGGCCGCTGAGTATTTGCTCGAATGCCGTTCCCGGCGAGTGCCAAACCGGCTCTCCACTTTGAAACAACTGCAAGGCCCGTCGGATGATCGCCTTTAGAATTATCTCCGCTGCACGAAGCGTTCGGTGAAAGTAAACTTGGCGGAACATGTAGTACCGCGCCTGTAGATAATCTTCAACTGCATAAAGTCCGCGAGCTGAGACATAAAGCTGATCGTCGGCCGTGTTGATCTCGATCGATTTTATGATCCACTCCAGGTCGAAAACACCGTACTTGACGCCGGTCATCAGCGAATCGCGAAGCAGATAATCCATTCGGTCTACGTCGAGCTGAGATGACACGAGCTGGGCGAGAGCCATCGGGCGAAAGTTGCCGCGGATTATGTCCGCGACGCGTGGCGCAAGATCACTCGAATACGACTTGAGCAACGTTCCAACTTCGGTATCGCTGCTTAGAACGGTTTCGATCGTGAACTCTTCGTGATGGAATCCGAGTATTGATTCAAGGACGTGCGAGAATGCGCCGTGCCCGAGGTCGTGTAGCAGAGCGGCAACACGGACGGCAGTTTGATCGTCCGAAGAGATCTCGTATTTTGTTTTGAGCTTTGCGAGTATCCGCGTCGCGAGATGGAACGTGCCGAGGCTGTGCGTGAATCTGGAGTGCTCCGCCGCCTGGTAAGCAAAGTGCGCGAGACCGAGCTGCCTGATCCTCCTAAGGCGCTGAAACTCGGCCGAGTCAACCAATCTCGCAATCAGCTCGCCTTCAGGGGAGTCCGTCTTGAGACGGATGATATTGTGAACCGAATCACGGTAGATCCGTTCAGACGAAGGCATTCTTTACGTGCTTTGCTTTTATGTCGGAAATTTCCTTCTTAACCCTTTCGGCGTCTTGGGCTTTGGGTGCAAGTTTAATATAAGTTTCGAGTTCCTGCAGTCCTTCCTTCTCCATATCTTTTTTAAGGTATATCCGACCGAGGAATCTGTGTATTGCAGGCAGGCTCTTTCCCCCAAGCTCTCTTGCAGTCTCGAAGGCTTTTTGGGCGACGTCCAAATCGTTCCGCATTACAAAGACGAGGCCAAGGTAGTAATGCGGTGTGACCGCCGTGCGGTTGAGGTAAGCTGCAGTAACGAGTTCAGGCTCCGCTTCATTGTATTTCTTGAGGTTCAGGTAGGCGATACCAAGGTTGAGGTGGGCGTCAAAATCTGCGTCGTCGTAGCGTATCGCGGACTTGCTGGACTCGACGGCTTCGTCGAGCCTGCCGGCCGCCAGTTGAAGTCTTCCAAGTTCCGTATACGATGGTGCGAAGTTGGGTGATAGCTCAATGGCCTTTCGAAGCTCGGCTTCGGCCTCGACGGTCTTCTTGTCCTGGGCCAGTTCGACGCCGTGTTTGAAATGTTCGAGCGTCTGCTTCGGTATGGATGACCATTTGGCGTTGATCACCTCATTGCGTAACACCACTCCGCGTTTGAATTGAAGATATACCGGTACTGTGACCACCTTTGGGGTCGCCTGAATCAATGCAACGCCCCCGCGAGGGGCGGGCACTTCGGGATCGATCGTAAAATACTCGTGGGTAGTCTCGAACTGCTCGCCCGCGTTGACTACTACCGTGTAGCTACCTGGTGCCAGGTTCTCAAAGATAAAGCTGCCGCCGCGATCCGTGAACACCTTCAACGACGTGAAAGTGGCCTGCAGCTCCACTTCGATGGGCGTATCAAATGTCTTACCGCTCGGTAAATAGATCTTGCCCCGAATCTGATGAATTCCACCCGTTCCGCTCTGGTTCGTGCGACTTTGAGCGATAAGATCTTCGCCAGAGAGCATGACAAAAAAGGCTGAGATAAAAAGTACAGCACCGAACGGGGTGGAACGCATAATTACAGCTCCTTTGATTAGATGAAGTGGTTCACATTCTAGCAGAAAAACGTGCTTACGCCATTAAAAAAGTCGGGAGGAATAAATCCTCCCGACTATCAAGGTTTCTAAATTACCAAAGGTTCTTTAGAAGCTAAATTTCGCTCCGAGCCTGAAGGCCGAAGGATACTGGAAGATCTGTCCAGTTCCAAAGAACGGATTCAAAACCGCAGGAACACCGGCAACGCCGCTGTTGATCGATTTTGTCTGGTCAAGAGTTACAGCTCTCTGCGAGTTGGTAACGTTGAACCAGTCCGCCGTAAAGCGAAGCTGCATGCTTTCCGAAAACTTGATCGGATAGTATGCACCCAGGTCAAGGTTCCACGTCGTAGGAGTGCGATTCGTATTAATTGAACTCGTCACGCCTCCGGAGTTTACTCCGTTATCAGGAATGATCGACGTACCGCGCGGATCCTGGAATCCTTCGTTGTTTCCGTACACGGGGTGCGGAACCAAAGCGCTGAACGGGATACCCGACTGCATGTAGAAGTTGCCCGAAACGACAAGCCTCCACGGGGTCTGGTACGAACCATTGAACTTCAGCTGATGCGGACGATCGTTCGGAAGGCGTCCGTACGTGTTGCCCAACAGGCTGGTC
>JBDTMK010000128.1:0-8125 GCA_039934315.1 Pyrinomonadaceae bacterium
GAAGAAACGTTTGCGCCTGCTGTCGTGCGAAATCTGCTCGCCATTTAAAAACAGGAATCTCGTCCCGTCCTCGTCCATCGCGAATCCAAACGTATGATCTGCATCTTTACTGTCAAGGATCTTAACCCGATCGAGCAGTGCTTTTTTCACTGTACGCTTGGCTTCCGCTAGTAATTCCGGGTCGGTGGCCTGAATCTTAACCCGCACCCCATAAGATTCGAAAACAATTTCACTGTCAAATCCGCGCGAGTAGTCAAAACTTTTCTCTGACATCAACCGATCGGCAACCGCATTTTGGAGCTTAGTGTCCTGCAAAGCTAACATTTTTAGTTATTTAGGTCAACGTTTTTTTCTGATTCCTAGGTACCCAACTAAACATGTTAGAACGAGTAAGGATAAAAATACCAAAAGCCAGTAAATTCCGGAAAAAACAATGGCAATTAGGACCATTCCAGATAAGAACGCGGAGGCGATCCCGTAAAAAAGGGCCACTGTGGAGTGCTGCCTGCCCTCGATCACGAGCTTTTGATAGATATGTTCACGATGGGCTTCCCAAACCCTTTGCTGCCCGAGCAATCTTCGGAACAAGGTAAGCACCGTGTCGAACACAAAAAACCAAGCAAAGAGGAGAGCGACGAAAGGCAATACGGAGACATCCACGCGGGATTCGTGCCGGGCGAGCAGAGGCATGGCGGCGAGCGTGAAACCGAGAAACGCGCTGCCTACGTCTCCCATGAAGATCTTGGCCGGCTGCCAGTTATGAATGAGAAATCCAGCGGACGCGCTCGCAAGCATTCCCGACAGCAAGAAGAGAGCAGGCAGTTCTAATATTGACGCAATAACGGCCCACGCGACGCAACTTATCACGGACTGAAGAGCAGCGATGCCATCTATGCCGTCCATGAAGTTATAGGCATTTAAGAGCCAGGCCACCCAAGCCACGGTTAAAAGGATTCCAGGAATGTTTCCGACGGGGATGTCACCGGAGACCAAAGGAATAGTAAGGTGCGTCCAAAAGCCAACGTCCCATATCAAAATACCGGCCGCGATGACGTGAAAGATTAACCGGCTCCAGAACGGAAGTGAATACAGGTCATCAATCCAGCTCACGCCCGCTACGAGAATTGCGCCTCCTAAATATCCCCACGAGATCGACAAACCGAGGACGGATCCAATTATCAAATAGCCGATCAAACTTATTAGAACCACGATCAGCCCGCCCCCGCGCGGCGTCGGTGTCGAATGGGAGCTTCGCTCGTTGGGAACGTCAAAAAGGCCGTGCCGCTTACTCCAACGGGTAAAGATCGCGACGCCGATCAGTGATACCAAAAAAGAGGCCGCGAATAAGCTGATCGAGGTTGTCAGACTCGCTCCGTTCATATCGCCCTCCGATATTTATCCACCGCCGTTTCGAGCGAGTACTTAGTGAGGGCCGACGTTCTTGCCGCCTCGGCCATCGCATTTAACTTCTCACCCGCGGCAAGGATCTCAACGATTGCCTTCTCCAGTGCCGCCGGATCACTCGGTGATACTACCCATCCCACCTGATCTTCCTGAACGACTTTCGCCAGCTCCGAGCCGTCTTCCGTAAGCGCAAGGATCGGCCGGCCAGCCGCAAGAATGTTGTACGTTCGACTTGGCATCGAGACCCCGACCATGTTCTTTACCAGCGAGACCAACGCGACATCGCACGCGTTTAGGAATACAGGTTGGTCGCTGCGAGGACGTGGATCGAGGATCGTCACGTTCTTCAGAGACAGTTCACGCACCCGGGCTTCGAGCCACTTTCGCTTAACGCCGGCCCCGAGAAAAATAAAATGCAGCTCTTCGATTTCACGCAGAGTTTGTGCACACTCGACAATACTTTCAAGATCGTTCGGGTGACCCAGATTTCCTGCGTAAAGAAAAACGAATTTATCCAATAAGCCGAGTTCCCTCAAAAGCTCGTTATGAGCGCGGGGCGACGGGGCTACGGATTCGAGTTCTGCCCAGTTCTGAATGGTAACGATCGGAATATCGAGGCCCGCAGTTTTTCGGGAAAGCAGCTCGTGCATGTCACGGCCGACCACGATGATCTTGGCCGCGTACTTATACAGCCAACGATTAAAGAACGAGATAGTCTTTGCGAGAATTGAGCTCGGTGTAGACTTTCCTACAGCGATCAGGATCTCAGGATAGTTGTCGTGTATGAGTAGAATGTATGACGATCCTTTCACAAGCGCCGCAAGCGCAACGACAAACGGCATGCTTGGTGGAGTCGTGACGACAAGTACTTTATCGCCTTGGCGAAAATTATTAAGGGCTTTGAAGAAGATTGACAGGCCGAGTGTCAACATATTCACCAGGCGAAACACGATAACGTTCTTATCGAACCTTGTGCCGGATGCCCGGAAGATCTCGACGCCGTTATGAAATTCATGTCTGGGAGCGACCATTCCGCGGGCTGAGTAATTAGGCTGCCCGCAGAGCGCCTTAACCTCGAAATTGTCGGCTAGCCCCTCCGCGATACGCGTGAGGTAATACCCGGTTGACGTTTCTTCCGGGTAGTACAACTCGGTCACGACCCATAATCGCTCTTTTCCGTCTGCTGAATCGTTGGACATCAGTTATGAGCGGCCTGTTCGAGAAGCCGGGCGGACGCGTTCTCGGTCTCCGGATCTGCTAGCCAGTTAACCGCATGTTCCCGGGCCGCGTTCGCCATTTGGGTAAATCGCTCCTGATCCATATCAACGCAGTTCTGAATCGCCCTGTTCCATGCTGAAGGATTTTCGATCGGAACGGTCCAGCCGGAGCCCTTCTCCGCTACCTCGCCCCACACTGTGCGATCACTAATCAGAAGAGGACAACCACAGGCCAAGGCTTCTATAAATACGTAACCAAAATTCTCTGTAAGGGTAGGCAATACGAAAAAATGGGCCGCCTGCATTCGAGCCAGTGTCTCCGGATACGGCATCGGTCCGACGACATTCACTTTTATATTGGCCGGAAGTTTTCGCAGCGCTGCTTCGCACTCTTTCCAATACTCCTTGTCTTCGATGGGGCCGACGACCTCCAATACGATTTCACCGTTTGCGATGAAGGAAAGACGTTCGAAGAGAAAATGTAGATTTTTCTTCCGAACCAGCCGCGACACAAAAACGAAACGAACTGAGCCGGAGGTCTTGTGCGGTTTATTCGAAAGATCAAAATTCGGAAGGATCGCTTTTGGCGGGAGGTCTGGAGCACAGACGACTGTAACGTCATCGCCGATTGCGTCCCGTATTTCCTGTGCGTCCAGTTCGAACGATGCTCGCCACAGCACATCCCGGTAGAGACCCGAAAGCTTCGCATACCTGAGGAACAAGGTTTTCTTCGCAGCCTTCAGTTTTAACGTCGCCCCTGCCAATTCGCCGCATGGTGAGACGATAACCGGGATATTTGAAAACTCTCGCTTCTTTCTTGTTCTCAGAAACGTGATCGACGGCCGACTAAAAACGCTATTTAAAAAAACCAGGTCGGGTCTTATCTCCTTGAGCAGGCGACCGAACAAAGCGATGTTCAGGCTTTTCCAATCCACATAGAAAACTTTGGCGGACCCTACCGTGTTCCATTCACCGGTCACTACCTCATCGTATGATTTGCGATCCGCCTTTCCGTCATGGTTTCTGGCCACAACATAAAAGTCGTACCTGTCGCTAAACCGGTCGACAAGATTCACGACGGTCCACATACCGCCGCCGCTCTTAAAGCCCGGCAAGTAATAATCACAAAAAACCATGACCTTCTTCCGTTGCATTTCAGTCGAGTGGATTTCAGGAAACGTGCTTTCTTAGGTTTGTATAACCGAGGATAATGTTACTCACCGTCCGGGCGACATTTTCGATCATGTATTCGCGCGGCGGTTTCCATGATGCAGGTTGCGAAACCGCGAGCTGCAACGTCCGCGCAATCGTGTCCGGATCGGGGCCGCTCAGGATGTTGCTTCCGCATTCGATCGTTTCCGGTCGCTCGGTCACATCACGGAGTGTAATGTTCGGAATGCCGAAGATCGAACACTCCTCCTGGACGGTCCCGCTGTCGCTGAGCACGGCTAGCGCATTCTTTTCTAAATGTACGAAATCGAAAAATCCAAGCGGCTCAAGCAGACGGATACGCGGGGCATCGGGTGTTATCTCAAACTGTTTCATCTTTTCGCGGGTTCGCGGATGAACGCTGACGAGGACCTGCTTTTCGAATCTCTTCGCGATCTGCTCGAACGCTCCGAAAATATTCTTTAGCCGCTCCCGCAGATCCACATTCTCGGCACGATGCAGTGTGACGAGAAAGTATTCTGAACGTTTTGTCGCGAGCCGCTCCAGGATATCGCTCTTCGATATCTGCTTTTCGAAATTATTGAGAACTTCGCGGATCGGATTCCCGGTCACATACACCCGTTCTCTCTCGATTCCCTCCGCTATCAAATTCTCCTTGCTACGCTCGGTGTACGGCAGAAGAATCGAGCTCGAGTGATCGACGATCCGTCGATTCACTTCTTCAGGCACGCGGTCGTCGTAACACCGGTTCCCTGCCTCCATGTGAAAAACAGGAATTCCGCGCCGCGCCGCGACGATTGCGGAAAGTGCACTGTTCGTGTCACCGAGGATCAGAACTTTATCCGGTTTATGTTCGGCGAGCGCTTCGTCAACTTTGCTGAGGATTTGGCCGACCTGTTCGCCAAAACTATTAGAGCGAATACCAAGGTGAATGTCAGGCGGCCTGACTTCGAGATCCCTGATGAAAATGTCGCTTAGGCTTTCGTCGTAATTCTGTCCTGTATGGACGCTGACGTGTTCGCAGTGCTGATCCAGGATTTTCATAACCAGGCTGAGCCTGATTATTTCGGGACGCGTCCCGAAGATCGTCATGACCTTCATAAAAAGTGTTTTACTTTCCGGCTGCTAGGAAAAACTTTATCTCGTCGCTCGCCGACGCGAGCAGCTCACGTAGCTCATTGATGGAAATATTGTTGTCCCTCGATGAATATTCATTTTCCAAAGCCTGCACGAAATCTACTCCGTCGCGAAGTTCCGGCAGCACGGGAAGGATCACGTAATAGTCGCCCTGATCTATCGTGCGATAGCATTCCTCTTCGGAGACCATGATCTCATGAACTTTTTCACCCGGCCTGATGCCGGTATAAGTGATCGGAAGTTCCTTATCTCCCATGAGGGCTTTTGCGAGGTCGACGATATTGGCAGCCGGAACCTTCGGTATGAATGTCTGCCCTGCCTTCCCTTTCGTTACTGCTTCGAAAACCGTGTCGACGGCCCGGTCCAGGCTCAAAAGAAATCGCGTCATCTCCGGAAGCGTTACCGTCACTGACTGTCCCTTCTGTACCTGTTCGACGAACAGCGGGACGATCGATCCACGCGACGCGATAACATTCCCATAGCGAACGCACACGAAGCTCGTACCTTCTCGGTCCCGGTTTGCCTCGATCAACACACGTTCCTGAAGGGCCTTTGTCATTCCCATCACATTGATGGGCTTGCACGCTTTGTCGGTCGAGATCCCGATAACTTTTTCGACTTTTAGATCGTTCTCGCGGATCGCACGAACAAGGTTGGCCGCGCCGCCGATATTTGTTTGAACCGCCTCGAAAGGAAAATATTCACACGACGGAACCTGCTTGAGCGCCGCGGCATGGAAAACAATATCGGCATCGCGCAGGGCCGCGGTCAGCGCCGGGTAATCACGAACGTCGCCGATACGAAAGCTCAGCAGATCCTGAGAATTCTGATAGATCACATCATCGGTTGCAGCCTTGCGATGCATATAATCCAGTCGCATGTAGTGCTGCTTTGCCTCGTCCCGCGAAAAGACGGTGATTTTTGCCGGTCGCCCGAGCTCGCCCGTCAGCAACCGACGAACAAGGGTCTGACCGAGCGATCCGGTTCCGCCGGTTACCAGAATTCGTTTTCCTTCTAAAGATTTTACTGTTTCCATCCGCCGTAGACCTTCGCGTCTTCTGCCATCGACGCGATCATTTCTTCCCAGCTCGCAGGTGAGAATCCCGTTTCCGTCCTGAACTTCGTCGAATCGAGGCTGCGGTCGATCTTGAAATCCTCGTCACGCTCGATCTCAATACCTGCCCCGTACTTCTCGTTCACCAACCTAAGAAGATCGTACTTGCTGATCGGATCGCTAGATACGTGGTAAAGCCCGGAGAGCTGTCGGTAGTTACGAATCAAGTTGTCGATTATACCGGCAAAGACAAATGTTGGAAAGCCGCTGTAAATCGCGTTGGCAAAGCCTTTTACCTTTCCGCCCCGGTTCGACAAGAACCAGTCTACGAGACTATAAGCCGAGCCCAGTTCGTGTCCGATTATGGACGTACGCAGCGCGAGACAATTCGATCCGGCAGGCTCTCCTAGATTTTTACTTTTGCCATAGAGGTCAACCGCGTCCGGAATGTCGCTCTCCGAATAATTCCCACGGACACCGGAGAAAACACAATCCGTGCTGATGGTGATAAGCCGAAAACCAAGTTCTTCGCTGAGTTCCGCGAGCCGATGTGGGAAGATGGAATTCACGGTTAGGGTGTTTATCACATTCTTCGAATCAGGAAGCTGTTTGATAATGCCGATCGCATTTACAACGACGTCCGGTTTGGCCTCGACTAACGCTCGTCGGATCGAATCCAAATCCTCTACTGATACACCAGTGACGAGACCAAGCCCATCAAAAATTGAATCGGGTACGGACTGGGCGGAGTCAGCGCGGAGGGTGCCGAATACCTCGTGGTCCCGCCCCAATACCTGCATCAATTTATGTCCGATCATTCCGCCCGCGCCAAAAACAAGAACTCGCATAATTAAAGAAGGTCCGCGACCACCACCACTGCTTAGACGACATCTATTTCCCGCGCCAACACCGAGACGCAGGCCTCGTACACATCATCGGCGTCTATCAGTTCGAGGCATTTGTTTCTGTATTCTTTATTCAGACAGCTCGGTGAGTGACACCCTTCGCACTCCACCGAGCGTCGAAACAAAACATGCTGAGAGCCGACTGGCTCGAAGCGCCCCGCCCAATCCACCGCCGAAAACATTGCGACACAAGTGGTTCCCACGGATGCTGCGAGATGCATTGTGCCGGTGTCGTTCCCGAGATAAAAAGTGCATTCACTCAGCCCGGCCGCCGCCTTTCTGACATTCAGTTTACCAGCGGCATTTGCCCCGCGTCCCCACCGAGCGATAAGGCGCTCACCTTTATCGCGATCTTCGGGCCCACCGAAAATTACGGGGACCACGTCGTGAGAGGCGATCAGGCGTGTCACGACATTCGCGTAGCGGTCCTCATTCCAGATCTTCGAATCCCACTTACTGCCCGGAGCGACTGCGATTCGCGGACCGGAATATTTCGTGATCCCGGTTGATTCCATCCACTCACGCACGGCCGAGTGCTCTTCAGTTGTGAGGGCGAGGTCGGGGTGAAATTCACGTAGATCATTAACGATCTGATTCTCCTCCAGCAACCGCAGAAGAAAGGTGCCCTCTTTTTCAATCCGCGGGACGGGCCTCGGTATTTCCAAAGGCAGATTGTGCTTCTGAACGAAATCGGCGCCGATTATATTTCGAACTCCAGCGAGCCTGAAAAATAATCTGTCTCGCTGGATCTGCCGGGCGGTGCGATACCGGGTCATTAGATAGAACACGGCGTCGAAGCGTTTACGACGGATCTTCAACGCCAAGCCCAGCAGTGACACAATACCGCTAAGCCCCGAGGACAGATTCGGGTAACTGATCCATTCGTCGAACAATCCTTTTTCCGGCAGTACGTCTCGAGCAGACACGTACTGCGGATTTGCCGGATCCGCGCTCGAAAGGTATGCGATCTTTGCAGCCGGAAAGGAATCACGAAGCGCCCAAAATGCCGGCACGGCGACAAGCGTATCGCCCAAGTGCCCGGTCCGAAAAACCAATATGCGTTTGAGATCCAATGTCTGGCTATTCTTTCCGAAGTGCCGCTTCGAGTGCGGACAGGGTGACAGCGGTGGTTCCAACCTGTTCAACGACAAGACCAGCGGCGACGTTCGCGAGTCGCGCGGCTTGTTCGACATCGGCGCCGGCGCCGATCGCTACTGCGAACGTTGCAATGACTGTGT
>JBDTMK010000129.1:0-8125 GCA_039934315.1 Pyrinomonadaceae bacterium
TTATTGAAATCGCCTATCGCTACGCTTTTAGGACCACCACCGACGCTGATAGCGGTGGTACCGCTAAAACCGCCCGCACCATTTCCTATGCGAATGTATACGGTGGCTGTGTCAGCGCTTGTGGCCGCGAAATCCTGATTACCGTCGTTATTAAAATCTCCGATCGCGACGCTAAAAGGATTAGTGCCAACACTGACATTGGTGGTGCCGCTAAAGTTCCCTGCGCCGTCTCCTAAGCGAATGGATACCGTGGCTGCACCTCCGTTGGCAGCCGCGAAATCCTGCCGGCCGTCGTTATTAAAATCTCCTATCGCTACGCTAACAGGAGCAGTGCCAACGGTGACATTCGTGGTGCCGCTAAAGGTGCCAAAGCCATCTCCCAAGCGTATGGATACCGTGCCGTCGAGAAAGTTGGCGGCCGCAACATCCTGATTACCATCGTTATTAAAATCTCCGATGGCTACGCCTTGAGGACTAGCACCAACGCTGACCTGAGTGATGCCGCTAAAACCGCCTAAGCCATTTCCCAAGCGAATTGATACCGTGCTGCCTCCGCTGCCGGTCGCAATATCCTGATTACCGTCGTTGTTGAAATCTCCGATGGCTCCGGAATAAGGAATACCAGCAACACTGACATCGGCGGCGTTGGTGAACTGAACCGTGCCGTTGCACAGCGTTCCGTTTGTTACCGTCAGCGTAAATGTTTTCGTTGCCGTCCCGCCGGGACCGAACGCTCGCACCGTTACCGTGTAGGTGCCGGCCGGATGAGCATTAGTCACACGCACCACGCCGGTTGTCGGGTTGGCGACGAAAGTGCCTTTGAAATTGCTATTAGTGGAAACATTGATGCTCGTCGCACCCATTGGAGCCGCATCGGGCGTAACGGTCGTGCCAGCACCCTTCGTGACGGTCCTGTTCGGATAATTGCCGAGCGTCGTGCCGCCAAGATTGTCGGCAAAGATGACATTGGCAGCCTGCGGAGCCTTTTGCGCGCGAACGATTGCCGACGGAAGGATCCGCCCGGTGGCAAACAGCAGAGAGCAAATCACGGCGAGCGAGACAGTTACGAAAATACTAACTGGGGCCGTATTAAAAACTTCGTTGATGTTATTGCTTTTTCGTGAATTCATTTTTTCCTTTTTTTTGCCACGACCACTGGCGGTCGGCAGTCAGCCACTAATCGGCCGCAAGCCGCGCACTGTATCGCGCCCGCCTAAAAACGGATCCAGTTCGGTTTTGTATCGCATCGAAGACGAGCAACATAGCTTTTCTCTTTTTGATTACCCACCCGCTAGACGGTTCTGACACGAATTGCGGCAGACGAGCAACGCGCCGCATTCCGTTTCCCAATAATGAATTTCGCTCGCTTCCGTCAGCCGGAACATCTCGCGGGCAGTAGTTTGAAAATACGCGGCGGCTTCATTCGGCGCGAGCATCACGGTTTCCGCCGCGCAGCGTTCGCACCAGGCGATCTGTGCTTTCCGCCGCGAATGCATGGTCGTGCGTTGAAATGTTTCGACCGTGATGACCGTTTTTTCTTTATGAGTCGTCATTCGTTTCCTGTCGAAGCCATCCGAAATAATTTGGGAATATGGATTACGGGTTATCCGAAATCCAAAATCCGAAATCAAAGAGCCCATCCGTTTCTCACGCAGGTGGTTCTGACCCTTGCTTTATTGCGCCTGAGATGACGGTGGATCGGGCTGCGGGTCGAAGCCTTTCAGCACTGCCGGAAGGTTGAGGATCGTGCGTCCGACTTCGCGCACGACGAGGGTTGAAAGCAGGCGAATCGGGGCGGACGGCTCAGCTTCTTCAGGACTGGCGAACACCATCGGGCTGACGTATTCCCCGATCCGCCCAGCCGAGAAATCGAACGTCGCCGCATCGCCGGGCTCGAGTTCGACCTCACGCGATACGCGGCGGGCAAAACGAAGCCGTACAGATCCGTCGCCGATGGCTTCATATACGTCAAAGACGATCCTTACGCGAACGCATGGAATGACCTCAGAATTGGAAAAACGCGGATTCTGCACCGACACGCGCACGGTTTGCCCCACGCTGATAAAGTGCATTCCGTAAAGCGAAAATTGGCTGCGCACCGGTTCGGTTTGCCCGAAGGCAACGGCGGACAGAACGAAAAGACTCAAGGCGAGCCCGAAGGTGATAATCGAATTCTTTTTAAAGTTCATTGTTTATCTCCGTATCGAATTTATTCATACCGAAAAAGTTTTAGTAGAGCATTCGATCTTTGCTATAATCGCCCCGCTCTTACATCTGTTTGCTCCGATTCTTGCTGCGGTTTGATTGATAAATTAACGGCACGCAGCGATCTTCCCGCTACCGGACGGGGAAAGTCCTAAAGTTTTCGGGAATTGTTTCCGAATTTTTTCCGAAGTGAGGTATTGACGGTGCAAAACCGGCGAATTTACAGTTTTGACAACTTCGAACTCGATGTCGGCAACCGGCAGTTGCGGTGCGACGACACGCCCCTTCCATTGCCCGCTAAAGCTTTGGATCTACTTTTGGCTCTGGTTGAGAATAATGGGCGCTTAGTGAAAAAGGACGAGCTATTCACGAGCGTCTGGCGCGACCAAATCGTCGAAGAATCCAATCTCACGGTTTACATATCCCAAATCCGCAAAGCCCTCGGCGAAAATAAAAACAAACCGCGATATATCGAAACCGTTCCGGGCTACGGCTACCGCTTTACCGGCGATATTAGAAATCTGGAAGATGAAGAACTTGTCATTGAAACCCAGACCCTTTCGCGCATATCAATTGAAAAAGAGGAAGTAAGCGACCCGGGAATTGCAGAAAGAGAGAAGGCGAGAAGTTGCAATGGGGAGAAAATCTCAGCTTTGCCAATCGTGTCCCCCCGCCCCCGCGTCTCCGCGTCAAAAAAAGTTGCCGTCGGTGCATTCGCACTTGTTTCCATCATCGCCGCCATCTTCTGGTTATCCAATCGAAATCGGAACAACCGCGCATTTGCGCCCGTCGCACTCGCTGAAAAGCAGGCAAATATCAAACGGCTGACGAGCAAAGGCACGGTGGACTACGGCGTTCTGTCACCGGACGGGAAATTTTTCGCCTATTCATTGAGCGAAAGAGGGAGCGACCGAAAGAGTCTTTGGCTCGGACAAACGAGCGGCAACGCTGATGTGCAATTGCGACCGAGCGACGACCTAGTTTATTTTCCGCGATCGTTTTCCGCCGATGGAAACTCGCTTTACTACGTAGTTAGCGATAAGCGCCAATTCGTCGGGACGCTGTATAAAATGTCGGTTTTGGGCGGTGTTTCGCAAAAACTTTTAGGAGACGTCAGCGTTTATGCCGTCTTATCGCCCGACGAAATGCAAACCGCCTTTATTCGCGGCAACCGGGAAAATAAAACGGAGGCTCTTGTCATCGCCAACCTCAATGGTTCGGGCGAGAGGGAAATTGTCGTGCGTCGGGCCGGACATTCTTTCGCCAGTTATACTTTGTCGTGGTCGGCTGATGGCGCGTTGGTGGCGTTCGGCGCAGAAAGCGGCAAAGACAAAATTCAGGAAATTTTTGCGGTGGACCCGGCAAGAGGAGATGTCAAACAAATAACTTCGCTGGAATGGACTGGAATCTCCCGCCTCGCGTGGCTCAGGGACGGAGGCGGATTGGTGGCGGTAGCGAGGGATAAAGACGGGTTTGCCGCCAATCAGATTTGGCAGATCGATTATCCATCGGGCGAAGCAAAACGGATCACCCGCGACCTGCAACACTACGGCTCGACATTGAGTTTGTCAGCCGATTCTCGCGCGGTGCTGGTGATTCAGGCGATAAGGGAAAGCAACATCTGGATTGCTCCCGCCGAAAATCTGGCCGCCGCCCAGCAGATAACTTTCGGTTCGTCGGGACACGAAGGCTGGTATGGAATTGATTGGACACCCGACGGCAAAATCATTTACACCGCCCGCATTGATCAGAGTTTGGCGCTGTGGACAGTGGACGCGGACGGAGCGAATGCCAAACAAATTACATCAACCGGTTATCTGGATGAAAGACCATCGACGACGACGGACGGAAAATACATCGTTTTTCAATCAAACCGTTCTGGCACGACGGAAATCTGGCGCGTGAGTTTCAACGGCTCGGATTTGCGACAATTGACTTTTGGCGGCGGAAATTCGTTTCCACATTCAACGCCGGACGGCGAAACTGTCGTTTATACGCACGATGCCGACGGCACAAATTCCGCCTGGCGCGTTCCAATCGAAGGCGGCGAAGCCGTGCAAATTACCGACGCGGAATCTTACAACGCCCGCGTTTCGCCCGACGGAAACTTCATCGCGTGCGGTTATCGGTCTGACGGAAAAACAAAACTGGCAATCGTCCCGATAACAGGCGGCCCTCCGACAAAATTGTTCGACGTTCCGCCAACGTACAATTTCGACGGCTCAATTCGCTGGACGCGTGACGGCAAATCGGTTGCTTACCGCGACTGGACAAACGGCGTTTGGTTGCAATCGGTTGACGGCGGCCCGCCCGAACGTCTTAAAGGCCTGGCGGCCGAAAAACTTTATCAGTACGAATGGTCGTCCGACGGAAAACAATTCGCCTTCACACGCGGCCGCGAAGTGCGCGATGCAGTGCTGATCACCGACTTTAGATAGCCAACAGACTGTATAAGGTTCAAGCGAGCCGACGAGGCTACCTTTCTAATCGCGATGCAATCGCTCGGAATGGCAATAGGAGAGTGACCTTAGAGCGCCGTTGAACGAATCTTTTTTTAAGTCACCCCTTCGTGCAATATCGAGTCCGCGCAAAGCGTGGTGACGACCAAAAACGAAAACACTTTGGCGCAAAGCCTTCTTGCTTTCATTCGTGAATCCTTTTTGAGAAAAGTAGTATCTACGGAGTGGGCCGGCGATCAATGAGGAATCGCCGGACTACGAAAGTAAATCTCTAACTGAGTTAGTATTCCAATTCTGCCGCTTATGAAATGCTTGGGGGGCGAAATCGTTTGTGGATCAAAGGGAGATGCTGACAAAACCAATCGGGTTCGCATGGAAAATTATTCCGCCCTGGCTTCGATTTAGGATCATCCGGACGACGCAGGAAAAATTTACTGTCTCGGCCGCGGTCGTGATTATCAACGCTGAAGGAAAAGTCCTTTTATTGAATCACTTGCTGCGTCCGTCTTCAGGTTGGGGTTTGCCAGGCGGTTTCCTCAATGCCGCCGAACAGCCTGAAGAAGCTATCCGGCGGGAGATTCGCGAAGAGACAGGAATGGAACTGGATAATTTAACGATGTTTCAGGTGCGGACCGTCAAGCGCCACATCGAGATCCTTTTCCGTGCCGACTCCGGCGGCGAAGCGAGTGTTCAAAGCCGCGAGATTCTCGGGCTCGGCTGGTTCGATGTCGAGAGCCTTCCGGAAAAACTGGGCAATTCTCAAAAGTCTGTAATAAAAGAAGTTTTGAAACGGTAGTTTGAAAATCCCCACTTCGCTGTTTAAGATTGAGCTTTCAATTCGAAAACTTCCTGGAGCTAAAAATGGATTCAGCAATAGACTTGGTACCCTCGGCAGAATCGGTGATGAATATACTGCAGAGCACCGGTGCGTATCGCAAAGGCCACTTCATTTACCCCAACGGAAAACACGCGTCGCACTATTTCCAGATGCCTCTCGCGTTCCGGTATTATGATAACGCCCGGATCCTTTCGGTCGGACTAAGCCGGCTCTTCCGTATGGAAAAATCGATCGCCAGCCAATTGCCCAAAGTCTCGGTCATCAGTCCGAGCCCGGGCGGGATCATGGTCGCCTTCGGTGTTCGCGAAGCGCTCAGCGCCGAACAGATCTATTGGGCGGAGATGGAAGAAGGCAAGCGACAGTTTCGCCAGTACATGAGTGAATCGGACGTGCATCCGGCGATCATCGTTGACGACATTCTGCGGTCGGGGCGCGCTATTCAGGAAACTTTCGACCTTTGCAAATCCATCGGGACAGAAGTCATCGGCTGCGGCGTCATCGCAAAATTCGAAGATGCCCCTAACGAATTCAACGGCATCCCGGTTAAGAGCCTGCTAAGCTTCGACGTGAATTTCTACGAAACGGAAGACGAGTGGAAGGGTTCGCGAAGTGCCTCGGAGGCGGGTGAAGAAAAAGTCCGATTCTAACTGTGAACTGTGAGCTATGAACTAATGGATGGTGAACATCACGTTTCGGAGCGCGGATTGTCACTTACTCTTCACTGCTCACAGTTCATAGTTCACAACTCACAGTTCAGAACTCATAGTTCACAGCTCACATTTCATAGCTATTGGTCGAACTCCCGCAATGCATCCTGTAGTTCCCTTCTTTCTACAAACAATCTCAAGAACTTTTCCTTTCTCGTCAGGAACAGCCAGATGGCTTTTGCCCAGCCGCGCATTTCCGCGATCTCCTCGAGCGAATAGAGCGCCGCATATCCGCACAGGAACGAGAACGGGATCGACGCAAGGGCGAGCTGCCAACCCGAAAGAAAATACAAGACGCCGGCCGTGACCAGCCATGTAAACGGGACGAACAACATGCCTGCAAGGACTTTTACGGTCGATGCTACGTCGTCAGCTCCGTGACGTGAGTACAGGTACGCGACGAGCTTGCAAAGCTGATACGCCGGGGCGTGCAGAATGGCCCCGAACAATGCGAATGGCGCGAGCAGGATAAGTACCCATGTCTGAACCAACGCTCGATACACGACAAAACTCTGAGTCAGCTCGGCAAGCGAAAGGTGCTGCGGCTCGATGCCGAACGAGTTGAGCTGAGCGTCGTAATCGCGCAGGCGTGCCGCGAGTTCGGAATCAGCCTTTGAAACGTTCGTGCCGACTTCCCCGACATAATTCTTTAAGAAATCGAGTTTCTCGCCAAGACTGTCGTTCACCGCCGCCGATGCGAAAACTTGCTCCGCGATCTTTGCAGCGTGGAGTTCGGTGTCACTCTCTGCGTTCAATGTCACGTCGTGAAGCTCTTCTTCGATCTTCGCGGTCAGCTGCCTGACGGCTTCGCGCGGCGGCTGTCCAGCTTCATCAGGCTCAATCCTCGGCACGGTAAACGGTTCCCCAAAGTGGAGAAGGGCCTCGCTGCGGAACGTCGTCTTGCTCGTGTAAAAAAGACCGACGGGGATGATCTTAACTTCGACCGGTGCCGTCCCCGATGCTGCGGCACCAAGGGCGATGCGAGCAGCACCGGTCTTCATCGGCAAAAGTTTTGGTGAGTTATGAGAAACACCTTCGGGAAAAAGTGCGATCGATCCACCACGCTGCAGAAGCTCGCTGCAAAGCTCGAACGTTCTTTGATTTCTCGATACGTCTTCGCCCGCATCGATCTTTCGATAGAGAGGCAAAGCCTCGACGGTCCTCAATAGAAACGAGATGACAGGCATGCGGAAGAGAGTCGACTTCGCGAGGAATGAGATCTCTCGCGGCAGGGCGACAAAAACGAGAGCGGGATCGATGAGTCCGTTCGGGTGATTCAAGACAAAGATAACGCCGGTGCCCTTGGGGACAATTTCCGAGTTGACCGTCTCTATCCTGCGAAAAAAGAGACGAAGCGCGATCCCAAAGGCGGCAATGATGAAACGGAAAGTAAGAGTGCCGCGGCGATTGAGAATTAGGTCGGCGAGGGTGAGTTGTTTGAATGAAGCTGGCATCGGGTGGGGGGGCAGAATACAGAAGGCAGACGGCGGAATGCAGAAGGCAGCTCGGACTACCGTCGCGAAGTTGGTGCGAATTTTTCGGGATTGTTCATCATGCTGCCAACCATGCGGCCAACTTCCTCATACTTCGAGACGAGTCTTTCAAAATCCCCGCGCGGAAGGTAGCCGCTGTCAAATGCAAAATCTAACCAGACCTGGGTCTCCGTAGCCCGCCGTCGGAGTCGGAAAGCTTATTCACAAACATCTTCGAATACTGCCTATTCCTAAATCCCTAAGCGATATTTACTGCGACGCTACGTGACGATCGACGTATTTGGTTTGTAAGAGAATAAACTTCCTCTTTCGGAAAATTCTTCGATAGCTTAAATATCTCCATTGCCAAAGAGTAGGATAGTTGAAAAACTCTTAGGTCTCGATGTCCTTTCATTTTGAATCATTCTTCCTCCTCCCCAACAA
>JBDTMK010000130.1:0-8118 GCA_039934315.1 Pyrinomonadaceae bacterium
AAGAAGGAGTCAGAGGCGATCGAGCTTGGGGCTTCATCATCTGGTAATGATGGAGACGACTTCCCGACCAACCCGGTTGCGCGGAGCCTTGGAGAACTCGTGACTGCGAAACAGCTCGGAATGATTCGTGCCATCGCTCGGGAGTTAAATATTGATCCGGATGAAGAGTGCAATTCAGTGATGAACTGCTCGACGGATGAACTCACAAAACGCGCTGCATCCTCGCTGATCCAGCACCTGCAGGATAAGCAGGGAAAAAATGATTCGTTGGCCAACCCGGCGCTTCGTCGAGCAAGCTGATAGCGATTTCTCCCACACCATGTTTTGAGTTGTGATAAACCCGTCCTGTCTTTCTCCAAGAGGCAGAAAACCTCACGTCACAACTCAAAACTCCCCTCTCGTTTCAGATGAGTTTTCTACCGATCTCATTTTTGAGGCTGCTATACTCTTAGCAAATTAACGCTAGGAATACTTAAGCCCATGAATGTCGATAAAAAACTTTCAAATCTTGTAGGCACGTGGAAAGGTACGAATCGGCTGCACACCCCGTGGATGCCGAAGAAGATTCACGAGTCGGAATCAACGGCTGTCGTCCGTTCCAAAATGAACGGACAATTTCTTTCAATCGACTACACCTGGTCCTACGAAGGAGAAACTCAAGAGGGCATGTTTGTACTTGGATGCGATGCAAAGGGCGATGAGGCTCAGGCAGTGTGGACGGACTCGTGGCATTCCAAAAACGTTCTCATGTTATGTAACGGAACTGTCGACGGTAACGGCGGAATATCCGTGACGGGACATTACGCGGTTCCTGAGAATCCGGATTGGGGATGGCGAACGCAGATAGCGGCAGACGATGGCTCGTTCCACTACGTAATGTACAACGCCTCGCCCGAAGGAGTTGAAGAGCTCGCGGTCGAAACGAAATTTACTCGGGCCTAACCTTTCCGTTTTCCCTCGAAGGAAAGTGAATCTGGAATTATAGGTGCGGACAACGTCCCCGTCATCACATCACCAGCGACCGATCCACTGATGGAAAAGTCCACAGACTGGCCTTGGATCTCGGTTTTCGCGGTCGCTGTAACCCGATCGCCTTTCACCGCTCCTTCTTCGATATTTCCGCTGCCCAGTACGGTTTCGATGTTGCCCGAGATCCGTTCTCCGTTTTGCTCAAGCGTGAGGGTAACCGGTAGTTGCTGTCCTTGAAAATCCAGGCTCAGTTCCCAGGTTCCGGATACGTCTGCGTCTTCCGCGTTCGGGTCCTCTTCGTAATTTTCAATATCCATCTTGTTTCCTAACGTATCGAAAATGCTTATCTGGTCAGTGTAATTCCGTGCCTGTGGTAAGACATCCTTGGCATCGCCAACCAGGACGATCGCAAAATTGTCAGGCTGGATATACCGGCTCGCAACACGCTGAACGTCTTCCGCCGAAACAGCATTGACATTGGCGCGATAGGTTTGAAGATAATCAGCCGGCAGATCGTAAAGCAACTGGTTGACGATCAGATTGGTAAGGCCTTCCTGGGTCTCGGCTCGGATCGGAAACACTCCTGTGAGAAAATTCTTCGCGTCCGACAATTCCTCGTCGGAAACGCGTTCCACTCGAATGCGTTCGACCTCATAGAAAAACTCGCGAAGTGAATCGCCTGTAACTTGCGTCCGGACCTCGGCGGTCGCTTCGAAGTCCCCAGCCAAACGTTTTGCATCGAGCCGGGTGTAGGCTCCATACGTATAACCTTTTTCCTCGCGGAGATTCATGAAGACCCGCGACGATGCTCCGGCGCCGAGAATTTGATTCATGACGATCGCAGGAAAGTAATCGGGGTGATTGCGTTCAAACGCGAGGTTCGCAAGCACGATATTCGTTTGGGCCGAGCCCGGCCGATCTACGATCGTCAACGATCTGCCGTCGCGCATTGGCGGTGCAGTGATGGGCACGACCGGAAGGTCGCCGCTCTTCCAACCTCCAAAGTGCTCATTAACTTCCGTAAGAAACTCGTCCTTGTCAATGTCACCGACCGCGATCAGGATCGAGTTATTTGGCGTAAATTGTCGTCCGTAGAAATCTGCGATCTTGGCTCGAGAAAGTTTTTCAATATCATCTGCCACAGGTGAGATCCGCGCATACGGATGCTCGCCGTAGAGAATGTTGGCTACTTGCTCGTTTGCCAGAAAGCCGGGCTGCGACCGCTGAAACTTTAAATTTTCGATCGTGTTTCGTCTATAAAGATCCAGCTCGGTCTCCGGAAAAGTCGCGCGGAAAACAATCTCACCGATCAGCTGCAAAATTTCCGAGGCGTAAATGGAGAGTGATGAGGCTGATACGATCACGAAGTCTTCCGACGACGAAGCAGAAAGATGCGCCCCAAGTCGCTCGATCTTCTCTGCCAACTCGAGGCTGGAATAGTTCGCCGTTCCTTCCGTCAGCATCGACGCCATCGCTGACGTGATGCCGGTATTATCCGTCGGATCATTGGCGTCACCTGTGAGAAAAGCGAGACGATAGCTGACAAGAGGAAGCCGCTTGTCAGCCAGGACCACGATCTTCAAGCCATTATCCAGCGTCGTGATGAACGGCTCGGGAATATTGAACGGAGCAGGCTCGAGAGGGCTCGGAACAGTTTTTCTACTTGCTTGGGTCATATTTTGGAATGCGGATTTCCGAGTGCTTCGATCTAACCTTTGCCTACCGGAATCACATCGAGCAAAGCACGATTCTCCGTATTCAGAAATTTTTGAACTGCGTTCCTGATCTGCTGCGGCGTGACAGCGAGCAGCTGGTCCAAATCGGTATTTACCAACGCAGGATCGCCGTCATAAAGCGCATATTCTGCGATCTGCTGAGCACGCGTCATGGACGATTGACGCATTCGAACGGAGTCGTTTATCAGTTGGTTGTGAAGCTTCTGCATTTCGTCGGCGGTTGGGCCGTCGGTGGCGACATGCATTATCTCCGACATTATGATCTCGCGAATTCGGCTCAGATCTCTTTCGGGTTTCGGAATCGCGCCGACGAAGATGCTCGACGGTCCGCGGCGCTCATCGGTGAATCCGAAAAGTTGAATTACGGATTCGTCACCCTTCACCAGCTTTTGATAGAGCCGCGAGCTTTCGCCGTCGTAGAGAAGTTTTCCGGCGAGATAAAGCGCATTGAACTCTGGCGAACGCCGCTGAGGTATTTTCCAGCCGATAAGAAATGCCGGAAACGGAGCGAGTTTGTCTTCCCATTCGCGATACGTCTGCGCGACCTCTTCGGGCTCCGAGACGTCGAGCCCTGGCGGCTCAGGCTGAGACGGAATATCTCCAAAATAAGTTTCGACGAGCTGCTTCGCGGTTTCGGGTTCGAAGGAGCCGGAGATAACAACGACCGCATTGTTAGGCGCGTAGTAGATCCTAAAAAATTCCTGAACGTCTTCAACCGTGGCGTCATCCAGATGTTCCATCGAGCCAATGGTGGAATGTGCATTCGCAAAGTTGCGATAGATCATCTGATTGATCAGATCGAAGATCTGGCCGTAAGGCTGATTATCGTATCGGAGGCGCTTCTCTTCTTTCACGGCCTCGCGTTGGTTGTCGAGATTCTCCTGAGTGACGGCGAGCGAGCGCATGCGATCGGACTCGAGCCACAGAGCGAGCGGCAGTTGGTTCGCAGGGAGCGTCTCGAAGTAATTGGTTCGCTCGCTGGAGGTCGTGCCGTTCATCGTGCCGCCGGCTTTCATGATGAACTGGAAATGCCCGGCCTTTTTCACGTTCTCGGAGCCTTGAAACATCATGTGCTCAAATAAATGAGCGAAACCGGTGCGGCCTTCGCGTTCGTTGCGCGAGCCAACGTTGTAGTAGACCGCAACCGCCACGACCGGAACGGCCTCGTCGCGATTCAGAACAACCCGAAGACCATTTGCGAGCGAATACTTTTCGAGTTCAAGGGGAGGCAGATTAAAAACTTCAGACATAATTTTTCCAGATTTTATAAAATCACTTTGCCCGGCTAAATGCAAAAATAGCTTTGCTTTCGAGTATTTGGCTTCACGGTACGCGGTAGTACAGAAGCTTCGTCAATAGCAGTGTTACGCTGGATTCGAATTTCTTTTGATTGATCGCGGTTCTACATCGCGTTTACACGGCGCTTCTTTTCTAGGGTGGGAAGCGTCGCTTTTTTTAGGCAGATCACAATTTAGAGCGGTTCTTTTTTGCGATCGCATACAGCGCCGATTTCACTTGAAAAGGCGTTAGGTGCGGGTGTCTTTCCAGGAGCCGAGCGATGACGCCGACGATATGCGGGCACGCAAAACTGTTTCCAGTAAGGTTTCGATAACCTCCGTTCGGCCAGGCGGTCCGGACATTTACGCCCGGAGCGGTAAGCTCGATGACTTCGCCGAAATGAAATCCAAAATTTAAGGGATCTGTTTCAGCGCTCTTTACGACCGAGATCAAGGAAGACGAGAAAACGGATGGAAAGCTCGGTTGCGGCAAATTGTTCGCGGCCGCGACCACCACACAGCCCGCCTGATACGCTCTGTCGAGAAGGTCGTGGAGCGGAGCGAAAAATTGCGGTTTTGTTGTTCCGAGGCTTAGGTTGACCACTTGGTAGCGCTTGTTGATCGCGTACTCCAATCCGCCGAGAAATGCTTGTCCGTCACCGAGTCCTTCGGCTCCGAGAACTTTAATACTGTAAATCTTGGCTCGCGGAGCAATACTCGTGACGATCCCGGCGCAGGCCGTGCCGTGGCCCGCTGAGTCGCCGGCAGCCGACGGCTCGAAGACCACACGCTTTCCATCCAAACGTGCTTCAACCGTTTCCGCTATTTTGCCCTGCAGATCCGGATGCGTTGTATCGATGCCGCTATCGACGACGGCCACGCTCACGCCTTCGCCGGTTGCACTCTGCCAGCCATCATCGATCTCAAAGAACGTCGAGTTCGATGAATTGCCTGATTCGTTATTGGGAACAAGTGTCACGCGTTTTCACACAGGTCGACCGGCGGGAACTTAGGAAATTTAGATGTGACTATTTTTCTGCGATCCCCGACTACAAACTTAGGAAACTTGTATCTCCCCTGCCCTCGGAAAAGCGAAGGATCGATTCAAGCACTTCTCTGCACAAAGCCCTCTCGGCGTCTCCCCGGCTGGCGATCTCCCGGATGAGAATAGCAAGGTCCATCATCTCGCGATGTTCGGCCGAGCTTCGAAGACCACCAAGCCAGGCACGCACCGAGTCAATGTCCATGTCTTCATCCGTGCCAACTATTTTTTCGCCGAGATCGCGGAAGAGCTTTGCGGATTCGTAAGCATTGACCAGAGAGGCGATCGCGTCGGAAAAAAGTGCCGCTTTGTCCATCTCTTCCGGCGTAAATGGATTGTGCGGGGTGTCACCCGATCTATTTATGTACTCCAGCACCCCAATCATTTCGCCGTCGTGCCTCAACGGAGTTGCCAGTATCATCTCCGTCGAAAAGCCTGTCTCGCGATCGACCTCCGCATAAAATGTCGCTTCTTCCTCCACGTTGGAAACAGCCATCGGCTGGCCCGAGGACATAACGAACCCCGCGATCCCCTTCCCCGCCGGTATTTTTAAGTCGAGAAGTTTCGACGCGACCTCGCCGGTGGCCACAAGAAAACGAAGACCGCCCTCGACCCCGTCGCGTATCAGGACCGAAGCTTCGCGAGCTCCCAGCTCGACCGCCGAAACCCTCAAGATATCGCGTATAGATCTCGTCAGCGGCTCGGTCAATAGATTTGCAATGTCGACAGTCTCGATAAGCCGACGCAGTTTCTTATTAAGGTTTTCGTCGTCAGGCATAGCTAAGATTCTACGCGAAAACAGCCGTCTTTCAACCCGCCCAAATCTTCGTAGATATTTAATGGAAACGATGTGTCATTAAGGCTTTCTCACAATCAAATTCAGTTTGATAGTCCGAAGGATAAACCCGACTAGCGTGGCGTGACGTATTTTTTGTATCATTCGCCAAACGCTTAATTTGGTGGGTCGTTCAGGGACGCACGTTCCATTGAAACCATGAAGAAGTTTCTAAGTTTCGCATGCGCTTTGTCTGTCTTTGCGGCGGTCTCCGTCAAGGGGCAGGCGATCTCCCAGATACCGGGCCCCGATCCGTTTCGAATCGATAAGGGCTCTTCGTTTTCTGCGTCCGCAAAGCGAGCTGTAATAATTCCTCAGCCGATCGCAACAACACCTGCAGCGGGAAGAATCCTTTCGGACGTTCAGCAAGCCCTGGATCTCATTCGCCGAAATCATATCAATGGATCGAAGCTCGACGGCGCTGAGCTTACTAAATCCTCTGTCGGCGGGATGCTGGCTGAGCTCGACCCGCATTCCAGTTACTTCGACGCGAACGAATTTAGTGAACTGCTAGGCGAGCAGGACAGTGAGTACTCGGGAACCGGCTCGACGATCTCCAATTTTGTAAAGAAGGGTGCGATTGAAACTTACATTCTCTCCACGCATCCGGATTCATCCGCAGCGAAAGCAAACCTTCAATATGGCGACAGGATCGTAGCCGTCGACGGTGTCCCAGTCAGCGGGCTGGCATCCAGTATCGTCCGCGACAAAGTTCGCGGGCCTCGCGGAAGTTTTGTGAGAATGACCATAGAACGCGCCGCGACCGGTCGGATCGAGACAATAGGTCTGAAACGCGACCGTGTATTTCAACCGACATTACCTAACTACTTCATCGTTCGTGACGGCGTCGCTTACATCGACCTGACCGAAGGTTTCAGTCATACCACGTCGGTCGAGTTTGCCTCCGCGTTAAAGGAGCTTCGTCGGAGGGGAATGAGCTCGCTCATTCTCGACCTCAGAGGTAACAGTGGAGGCATTCTCGATCAGGCAGTAAAAACTGCCGAGGAATTCTTGCCATCGGGCAGCACGATAATTTCGCAGCGAGGGCGGTCGCCTTTGGACAATCGCCGGTGGAGATCGGCAAACCAGAATCCGGAAAATATTCCGCTGGTGGTTCTCGTCGACGAAAAGACGGCATCTGCGTCCGAGGTTGTCGCCGGTGCTCTTCAGGACAACGACCGAGCACTGATCGTCGGCCGAACGACGTTTGGCAAAGGCCTTGTTCAAAATGTTCTCGACTTGCCGATGGGGTCCGGACTAACCCTCACAACCGCGCGCTATTACACACCGTCGGGCCGCTCGATCCAGCGCACTTACGCAGGGACCGGAATGTACGCTTATTTCAATCACCGATCTGCCGGTGTCGACGCCGAAGTGCGAAAGGAAGCACATACCGTGACGAACCGCGTCGTGTATGGAGGGAACGGGATTACGCCGGATCAGGTCTTTCAATCTGAAACATTCGATCTCCACCAAGCGGCGCTCTTGGATCCGATATTTTTTTTCGTGAAAGAACTGGTTAACCCAGTTCAGATGTCGAACGATCATTCGATAAGTTCGCGGGATGAGGTCAGGCAGTCGATCATATTCGGAAGGCAGCCGTGGGGACTGGAACTGCTGCCGAAATTTATCGAGTACACGAAAAACTACGACCCGAATATTTCAATTGCGGCGATCAACCAGTATTCCGGTTTTATTACTCAACGACTCAACTACGAGCTCGCCCTCGCAACATTCGGGCCTGGAGCGGCGAAACATTCACAGATCTTGTCTGATGCCGAGGTCGCGATGGCTATCGATGCCCTGCCGAAAGCGGCCCGCCTTGCAGAAAGCGCCCGCCAGGTCCGAGATACCGAGGACAACAAAAAAACCCGCCGGGTCGCATTCCCGACGGGCCAAGGTAGAAACAGGAGGAATTAGAAAGACTGTTCGCCGACGAACTGTGTAAACGCCTGCTTAGGCTTTCTCACTCAAATAAATGATGCCTGAGTTTCTTATCAAGTTGCTCGACCGGTCAAAAAATCTTATGCGCTCTCCGTAGTTGAATTCGCCGACGCCCGGACTCGCCAGGGCCAAACCCGTGATTACGCGATCGCATCATCCACCTACAAAAAAACTCGCCTGAATTTCTCCAGGCGAGTAAAAGTAAATAGTTAGGATCCAGCTTAGAACAGCATTCTAAATCCAAATCTAACCGTCCTCGGCGATTGATAAAGCTGCGGAAGTTGATAGCGCGCGTCGCGTTGCCCCGATGTCACG
>JBDTMK010000131.1:0-8114 GCA_039934315.1 Pyrinomonadaceae bacterium
CGCGGACACGCGACGACGCGGCGGGCGAGGCGTTTGATAAGGTGGCGAAGATGCTCGGGCTCGAATATCCCGGCGGGCCGGAGATCGAACGAGTAGCACTTGAAGGCGACGCAACGAAGATCAAATTCACGCGTGCCAAGATCTCGGACGGGCGTCCCGACTTTAGTTTCAGCGGATTGAAAACCGCGGTCGCAAAGTATCTTCGCGAAAACAATATTCAGCCGATCGCGAACGGAGATGCTCCGAGTCAAGAGATCAAGGATCTTGCGGCAAGTTTTCAAAAATCAGTTGTCGATGCGCTCGTTGGAACCGCGAAAACCCAGGCGGCGAAATATGAAGCGCGAACATTGATCGTCGCCGGCGGAGTCGCGAGTAACATGGCGCTTCGCGAAGCGGCGAAGACCGCAGCGGACCGCTTGAACATTCCTGTCTATTTTCCGTCGCGGCATCTTTCAACCGACAACGCCGCGATGATCGCAGCTGCGGGTTATTTTCACTTGCAGCGTGGCGAATCTTCAGATCTCGAAATGACCGCGGACATTAGCATGCGTTTGCAGAATCTCGAGAATCCCGATGCCGAGCTAAGGGCGAGCAAGGTTCGATACAAGCTCTGAACTTTGCGGCTTCGCGACTTTGCGTGAAAACTTTCGTTGAAGATTATTAGCACCCTGTTCACGCAAAGACGCAAAGTTGGAGTGGATTGAATTTAATTTCCGCCGATCACTGCCAACTATTGCAATCTACAATCTCGACTCGATACAATTCAACCAGACCTCAGAGCACGTTTCGCGATTGAGCGATCCACTACACATTGAACACCCGCGGGAAATTTATTACTGCACTACTAGCTTGCCGGACCCGTTAGACGCGACTTTGCGGATCGGTTCGGTTTATTAGCTGTCAGGACTTGGGGGAGAAATGATAAAACTTCGTGATGTAATTGCACCGGTCGTCGCCGCTGCCTTCTTTGTTCTAAACGCGTTTAGCCAGGGCGTGCCGGCTCCGTACACGGTGCGGCTGCAGCCTTTCATGAGCGGATTGGATCGTCCGATCCTGTATCGCGATGACGGCCCCGGCGCAGGTAAAAAGACGTTCATCGTTCAGCAGACCGGCCTCATCCGTCTGCTCCAACCGGGTTCGCGGACGCCGACGGACTTTATCAATCTTTCGTCTAAGATTACGGCGATCGGCGGGCTCGGGGACGAGCGCGGGCTGCTCGGGATGACCGTTCATCGTCTTTTCGATACGAACGGGAAGTTCTACGTCAACTACACTCGCGCCTCGGACAGTGCGACGGTCATCGCCGAATACAAAACGATCGCCGGAAATCCGAATCAAGGCGACATAAACTCCGAGCGGATCTTGCTCATCGTTCCGCAGCCTTTCTCAAATCACAACGGCGGCATGGTTGAATTCGGTGTGACGCCTGCCGATCAGGATTTTCTATACATCGGGATGGGCGACGGCGGATCGTCGAACGATCCGGGAAACCGTGCGCAGAATCGAGCACAGCTTCTCGGCAAGATGCTTCGAATCGATCCGAACGTGCCCGACGGATCGCTGGTTCCATACCTTATTCCAGCGAGTAATCCGTTCCAGGGCGCGAATACCACGCGATGCGATGGCGGCAGCACGACGGCAGGAAACACATGCCAGGAACTCTATACGATCGGTATGAGAAATCCGTGGCGTTGGTCTTTTGACCGTATGAACGGAAACTTGTGGGTCGCGGATGTCGGACAATTTTCTGTTGAGGAAGTCGATCTCATCACGCCGGGATCAAACTACGGCTGGAGAGTTTTCGAAGGCACTTCGTGCACCGGCAACGATACGGCTCTATGCACGACGCCGCCGACCGGAGTGACCTACACGCCGCCCGTATTTGAATACAGCAGCGCGTCACCGTCCGTGCGTTGCTCCATCACGGGTGGATATGTCTATCGAGGAACCCAAAGATCGCTTCCGGCCGGCGGATATATTTTCAGCGACTATTGCACGGCGGAAATAATGCTGTACAACGGTACGCTTCCGTTCCAAGTCCTGCTCGATCCCACGGGTAACATTATTTCGTTCGGCCAGGATGAGAACAGCGAACTCTATGCTTGTTTCGGTACGAGCATCAGCCGTATAACTCGCGCCAAGGCATCCGCGGATTTTGATGGCGATCTTCGCACCGATGTCAGCGTGTTCAGGCCGTCGACGGGAGCCTGGTATGTTGCTCACAGCTCGAACGGATCGTTTCGCATACAGCAGTTTGGAGTCGACGGTGACATCCCGACATCGGAAGACTTCGACGGCGACAACATCAGCGACATCGGCGTCTTTCGCCCGTCGACCGGGGTCTGGTACTACCAACGAAGCAGTGACAACACGGTTGTGGTAGTTCCGTTCGGATCAACCGGAGACGTGCCCGCGGCGGGCGATTATGATGGCGATGCGAAAGCGGATCTCGTCGTTTATCGTCCATCGTCCGGCAGTTGGTGGGTACTTCCGACACTATCGGGCTCGGCGTACCAGCTACAGTTCGGTTTGAATGGAGACACGCCCGTTGTCGGTGATTACGACGGGGATGGAAAATACGATATCGCCGTTTGGCGTGGGAGCACAGGGGTCTGGTATCGGATAAACAGCAGCGACGGATCGGCTTCGACGTATCAGTTCGGCCTCGCCGGCGACATTCCGACGCAGGCTGATTTCGATGGCGACGGCCGGACCGATATTGCGATTTTCAGACCTTCGACCGGCGTGTGGTACATCGTCCGAAGCCTAACGGGTGCTATCTCGATCACGCAGTGGGGAATTGACGGTGACCAGCCAGTTGTCGGAGATTACGATGGCGACGGGCTCGATGATATTGCAGTGTTCAGGCCTTCGAACGGGACGTGGTATCGGATCAGTAGCTTCGGTGGATCGATCGTGTTCACGCAGTTTGGCTCGACGGGGGATCTGGCAATTCCGCGTTACGACGCACCATAACATCCTGAACTTGGAACTACGCGGCGCGTGCGATGGTCAAAACATTGACCGTCGACGCGCCGCTCATTTTTAGAACCTTCGCGCAATTCGAAGCGGTTTCACCCGATGTAAAAATATCGTCGACCAGGAGCACTCTCTTATTTTCGACGAGGTTAGGCCGAACAACCCCGAATGCATTTTTGACCGTAATCGCCCGGGCCTTCTTGTCCATCCCGGCGCGGTGCATCGGCGTATGGACCTTTCGGATCAGAGTTGACTCGTCGATCGCGACTCCCAGATGCTCAGCAACCTCACGGCCGATTATCGCAGCCTGATTGAAGCCTCTTTCATGAAGCCGCCGTGGCGACAGGGGAACCGGAATCACAACATCGGTATTTCCCAGTATAGATCGATCCAGTGCCTCCGCCAGCAATCGTCGCGCAGTACCTGAAAAGTGCGGCGTTTTCTTTAACTCGATAATCGTAGCCGCCAGGGCCTTTTCGTATAACCCGATCGAAAGAACGTGATCGTAAGAATGATCGTCACACTTACGACAGATGGCCGATCCTGATAACCGTCCGCCAAACAAAAACGCTCCGCATTTATTGCAGAGCGTTTCATCACCTAAAAAAATTTTTGTAGAGCTCCAGCAGGTCGGGCAGGAGACTCCGTCGTTCGCAAACTCAACCTCTTCGCCGCATGCACGGCATTCTTGCGGATAGATCACCGAAAGAACTGAGTCGGAGAGAGTTCGCAGCATTACTCGTCGTCAAGTGAACCTTGTTCGACGAGCTCCTGGCAATCCAAACAATATCGGGCCCAGGGAATCGCCGCCAGACGTTTTTGGTTGATCGCTTTTTCGCAGTTCTGACAGGTGCCGTATTCCTCGTCTTCCACCCTCAAAAGCGCTTCATCAACAAGAGCTAACTGCTTGCTCTCATTTTCGGAAACGGCCAACATCACATTTTTCGAATAATTCCTGACCGCGAGGTCGACCGGATCCGGTGTCTCGGAATCATCGACGGACAGGTCATTGCCTTTCAGCTTTTCAGCCAGCAGAGCTCTTTCGTTTAAGAGCCTTTCTTTGATCTTTTTCAAGTTAGCAGCGGTCATTTCTGGTACGGAAACCCCTTAATAATAGTGAATGCTCGGTAAACTTGTTCCAGCAAAATGGCACGGGCCATCTCATGCGTGAACGTAAGAAACGACAAGGATAGACTAAGATCAGCCTTTTCGGCAACCCGTCGCGACACTCCATCGGCCCCCCCGATGATGAACGATACTTCGTGAAGTCCGCGATTCTGCCATTCCTCAATTTTCTTCGCCAAGTCGTGCGAAGAGATCAAATCGCCTTTTACATCGAGCAAAACGGCGAATGTCCTTTGATTCAGACCGGCAACAATTCGTTCGCCTTCAATATCGGAGCCTTCGTGCGGTGCCGATTCCCTGATCTCGGTTACCTCACACTTAGCGAAATGGGAAAGGCGCCGCAGATACTCGTCTTGCAGCGCCTTCCAATTCTTGTCCTTTGTCTTACCTATCCAGACGAAGCGGAGTTTCATATCTCAGGAAACACTCGCCGGAATTTCGACCCGCCTGGCGTCACGCCATAGTCTTTCGAGGTCGTAGAAGTCACGAGCTTCCTTATCGAAGAGGTGCACGATAAAGTCGCCGTAATCGAGGAGAACCCATTCCGCGGCCGTATAGCCCTCGATCCGTACGGGCTTTCGCCGAAGCTGTTTCTTGAGTTGTTCGTTGATCTCGTCGGCTATCGCCTGGACCTGCCGGGGGTTCGTCCCGCTCGCGATGATGAAAAACTCGGTGAAGCTTGCGATCTCCCGCAGATCGAGCCCGATCATGTTTACGGCTTTTTTCTCGTCAGCGCAGTTGATAGCGAGCTGTAGTTCCGGGTCAAGTTGGTCGAAAGGAGTCCGCGTCTGTGCGGGATCCGCCTTTACGGTCTCTCTATGAAGAGACTTTTCCTGTAATTCTTCCATTACCTATAAAGTTCGTATTTTTCGATGTATTTTGCAACCTCCTGCGGCACGTCGTCTTCCCGGTCGAGGCGGTTATCCTCGCTGACGTCGTCGCGGATCTCAGTCGCCGACACATCAAGTTTTACGGCATCGGTTACATAAATCATCGGCTTATCCCTTTGGATCGGCGGGCTGTTCTGAGGGCCCCGAAGATCGACGATCCGCTCGCGAACTGCGTCGGTAACGTGTTCGAAAGCGATCTCGTAACCGGGACGCGTTACAACGATATGATTCGTCATTAGAAGGACTTTCTCCCAATCCCGCCACGTCGTGATGTCGGCCCACGAGTCGGCGCCCATCACGAAAAAGATCTGTGCATCTGAGTTCTGCTGGATGATCTCGGGCAGAGTCTCAACGGTATAGCGCTTTTCGCCGTGCGCAAGTTCCAGAGTCGAGACGGATATTCGCGGTTCTCGTCGTGTAGCCAAGGCAAGCATTGCAAACCGATGATAGGCCGATGTCGGCCGTCGTTCAGGCTTATGCGGCGCGTGGAATGCCGGAAGGAAAACAAATTCATCAAGCAAAAACAGATCGAGCAGGCGCTTAGCCACTGCGATATGCCCGCAATGCACGGGATCGAAAGTGCCACCGTAAAATGCGATTCGTTTTAATTTAGTCACTGCGGTAGGGAAGGGATCACCTCGCATCAGCCGTAAGTTGATCAGCCTCGTACGCGACTTTCGGATCTTCGTCTACAATTTTCGCAATCGCGAAGACAAGTTCATCAAGGCCGGTTCGGGTCACGGACGATATCGCAAAGAATCGCTTTCTATCCTTTTTCGCCCGTTCCTCGAGTTTCGCGAGTCGCTCTGGTTCGTCGAGGGAATCGATTTTCGTCGCGACGACGATCTGCGGCCGCCGAGCAAGATCCTCGTTATAGTTCGCCAGCTCGCGGTTGATTATTTCGTAATCTGAAACAGGATCGCGTTCTGAGAAGGACGACACGTCCACGAGATGCAGAATGATCTTCGTCCTCTCGACGTGTCGCAGGAATCGATCCCCGAGGCCCGCACCCTCTGAAGCCCCCTCGATGAGACCCGGAATGTCCGCAACTACAAAGGTCTTGAAGTCCCCCATGTCCACAACGCCTAAGTTCGGTTCAAGTGTCGTAAAGGGATAATCAGCGATCTTCGGCTTGGCTGCTGAGATAACACTGATCAATGTCGATTTTCCGGCATTCGGAAATCCGACGAGTCCGACGTCGGCGATGAGCTTTAGCTCAAGCTGCAACTCCTTTTCTTCGCCCGGACGCCCTGTGTAGTGGAACTTCGGCGCACGCCGCGTCGGGGTCGCAAAGTGGGCGTTGCCCCAGCCGCCTTTACCGCCTTTGGCCGCGAGAAAGCGTTGCCCGGCTTCCGTAAAGTCGAACATCAGCTCGCTCGTCTCGGCATTAAATATCTGGCTTCCGACCGGGATTCGGATAGTGATCCCCTCGCCGTCCTTTCCTGAGCGATTGGAGCCTTCACCATGATGGCCGCGTTCCGCTTTGTGTTCGGGATTGTATCGAAGATGAAGAAGGGTATTCAGGCCTTCGTCGGCTTCGAGCCATACGTCACCGCCAACTCCGCCGTCTCCGCCCGAAGGTCCGCCGCGTGGTACAAACTTCTCCCGTCGAAAAGCTGTAACTCCATTTCCGCCGTCCCCCGCCTTGATCTTGATTTTCGCTCGGTCAATAAACACGTCTCGATTCTACACAACTTGGAACAGGTAACGTTAGCGGTCTATTTTTCTATTCGTTCTCGTAAGGCTACGAGTCCAACGCGCTCGACTTTCCGTTACCGAGAGCAAATCTGTGGGGCGCAAATCAAAAACGCCGACCTGATCGCTCAGATCGACGTTCTTGATTCCTGTTGGACACCGAAGTGCCCTAAAGGGTTTGCGATTCCAGCATGCACACACTCGAACCGCGATTTTGTATTCCGAAGTTGCTCTGCGGAGAGTCCGCTCCGGTCAGCACCCAATTCGTTTTCACAATTTGCTGCACCCGAGGGTGCATAGTGCCGTTAGGTTTTTGTTTTGGTGGCTTTTCCTCCACCGCCGGTTACGTGCCCGGCAACGAGGCTCAACATCCGAAGACGTGAGCGGCGTAGCACCCGTTCGGTTGATCATTTCCGAGGGGCGTTACTCGTTTTTATCCGAGTAACTGGAAAAATCTTTCGATCTCTCCCGCAAGCCTTTCGGCTTCGGCTTCTGGCGTTTTTGAGTAGCGGCTTTCCGCTCCTTCTACTCCCGAACGCTGCGTCACCGCAATCGTTCCACTTCCAGTTGCCGGTCAAAATGCCCGTAAGCAATCTCGACTGTGTAATGGATTCTACACGTGGAAATTTCTGAGTCAAGTATAAAATACTTCAGGTTTCGCCCTTATTTTACCGAGCTATTGTGGAAACTTTGTGGAAAACCGAAGTACCAGTTTGTGGAAATTTTGTGGAAAACAAACCAACTCTTTTTGCCATTGGGTGTTTCTACATCGACCGAATCGAAGACGCCGGAGCGTGACGTGACCGATGCTAATGTTTGAGTTCGGAAGATAGTAATTTATGTAGCGTTCTCCATAAAAGTATTTACATCCGCCGACCCTTTAAAATGAAAAAGCACACATCGTTCGATGTGTACTTCAAAACTGAATGGAAAATATCTACGCTGCTTCTGCTACCGGTGCGATTACGAGCTCATTAGCTCCCTCCGCGTAGACGCTGATAAATTTTCCTTTGGTACCCTTGTTTTCGAATTTAACGAATCCTTCGATCAACGCAAAGAGAGTGTCATCCTTGCCGCGTCCAACGTTCTTGCCGGGCTTCCACTTCGTTCCGCGTTGTCGAGCCAAAATATTACCGCCGAGAACATGCTCGCCGCCAAATTTCTTCAGACCCAGCCTCTGCGCGTTTGAGTCGCGGCCGTTCCTGGATGAGCCTACACCTTTTTTATGAGCCATATGTTTAGTAATGAGTGATGAGTGATGAGTCACGAGATTCGATCTCGTTCCTGCACCTGGTCACTGTTAGATCTTTTCTATTTTGATTTCCGTATAGTCTTGACGGTGGCCTTGCTTACGCTTGTACTGTTTGCGGCGCTTCTTCTTAAAGACAATGATCTTCTGGCCTCGTCCGTGGCCCACGACTGTCG
>JBDTMK010000132.1:0-8098 GCA_039934315.1 Pyrinomonadaceae bacterium
GCGATCTCGTTATAGGTGATCTGCGAACCGTCCACGATGGTCACGCTTCCCTGTCCATAGACTTCGAGAGTCCCTTCGCTGTTCAGGATGATTGCCGTGTTTTCGTCGATCCCGATGCCAAGATTGTACGGATTGAAGGAGACTGCCGTTATGAGCCGGCTGATGCGGCCACGTTCGGTGAAGTGCTGATCGATGATTATGTTCTTCAGAAAACCGAGGCCGGGCGATAGGCGGACGCTGTTTTTGTGCGGGTGCGGCGTGGATTCGCCGCGAACGATCATCGATGTGCTCATCCCCGCAGCACCGGCGCTGGTTCCCGCAAGTACGATATTCGTATCCCGTACCAAGTTACGAAGCTTTGCGGAAAATTTTGTTCCTCCGAGGATCGAGACGAGACGCATCTGATCGCCGCCCGTCATGAAGACCCCGTTCACGCCATCAAGCAACTCTTCCGCGTTGGCCTGAACAACATCCTGCCGCGAAGTGGCGCGAAGCACACGCGGATTGGCGACACCCAAATTACGAAAAGCCTGGGTGTAAACATCTGCCGCGAACTCTGGGAAGTCCGACGCAACCGGAACGATCAGGATCTCTGATTTGTCACCGCCGGCTAACTCGAGAAACTTTCTCAGGATGCGGCGCTCGTTGTATTTGTCTTCGGCGCCGCCTATTACAAGGAGGTGTCCGCCGATGATCTCGCGGTCGATTCGCTCAGTCATTATTAATCAGTACCGGACGCAGTGCGGCCGGGTTAATTGCCAGCAAAACTAATTTATGAATCTAGCGTTTAAGTTATTGTAAACGGCTGGATTGGTCAAGATTAGTCACTGCAAAGGGAGTGGATCAGTTTGAAATTAACAATTCCACCCGATCCATCAAGTAAAGAAAGACCATCCCCAGAGAAGCGTGAGAAATTCGACACAAAAAGGTAAGGGAAAAGAGGCTTTGCAATAAGCGGGGCTATGCGACAGAGCGGACTGCGTACTACGAACCGATCACCGACTTACTCTGCTGGTGGTGAATTTCCTGCAGGCTTCTCACGGTCACATGCGGCTGGCTCTTCTTCGTCGAAATCGCCTCAACGAGGGCCTCGGCACCGGTGATAGTCGTGACGCAAGGAACGTTGAACTGGAGGGCCGCTTTGCGGATAGCTTTCTCATCGAAGTGGGACGTCTTGCCGAGCGGCGTGTTGATGATCAGAGCGATGTCGCCCTGCCGAATAAGATCGGCGATGTTTGGGCGGCCTTCGTTTACCTTGAAAACTGATTCGCACTCGAGACCGACTTCGTGAAGGCGTTTCGCCGTTCCGTATGTTGCGACAAGATCGAAACCGAGTTTGTTCAGACGCCGGGCGATAATAACGGCCTGACCCTTATCGGCGTTCGTCACCGAGATGAACGCCTTGCCGCTCATGGGCATATTCAGTCCCGCGCCTTCCATCGCTTTACCATACGCTTCGCCGAAGGTTATACCGATCCCCATTACCTCGCCGGTTGAATGCATCTCGGGTCCAAGGATCGGATCGACGCCCGCGAATTTCTTGAATGGAAAGACGGGAGATTTGACGAAGATCTGCGGTACGGGCAAAACCGCTGGCAAATTAAAATCTACAAGTTTTTTTGCACCGGCCATGACAAGCGATGCGATCTTCGCGATCGGCACGCCGGTCGCTTTCGCGACGAACGGAACCGTGCGCGACGCTCGGGGATTGACTTCAAGAACATAAACGCGATCGTCTTTGATCGCGTATTGGATGTTCATCAAGCCGCAGACTTTCAAAGCCTTCGCAAGCAGTTCGGTGTAATGCTGGATCGTTTCAAGAAGCTCCGGTGCGATCTTCTGTGCCGGCAGAACGCTGGACGAATCTCCGGAGTGAATTCCTGCTTCTTCGATGTGCTCCTGAATCCCCGCGATGACGACCGCGGACTCGTCGGCCAAAGCGTCGACATCGATCTCGCCTGCTCGTTCCAAAAACTTATCGACCAGGATCGGCTTCTCGGGCGACGCGTCAACAGCCGAACGCATGTACTCGTCGAGGGACTGCTCGTCATAAACTATCGCCATCGCGCGGCCGCCCAGCACGAAGCTCGGGCGAACCACCACCGGGTAACCGATTTCCGCGGCGATCGCTTTCGCTTCCGCCGGCGAGACCGCTGTGCCGTTCGGCGGCTGCGGAATGTTCAGTTCATTCAGCAGAGCACTGAAGCGTTTTCGATCTTCAGCAAGATCTATCGAGTCGGGTGACGTCCCGATGATAGGGACACCCGCAGCATGTAATCTATCGGCGAGGTTCAACGGCGTCTGCCCCCCGAATTGCACGATGACGCCTTCCGGTTTTTCTTTCTCGACAATGTTCATCACGTCCTCGAACGTCAGCGGTTCGAAATACAAACGATCGGACGTGTCGTAGTCGGTGGAGACGGTTTCGGGATTGCAGTTCACCATTATCGTCTCGAAGTCCGCGTCGCGAAGAGCGAACGATGCATGACAGCAGCAGTAGTCGAACTCGATCCCCTGCCCGATCCGGTTCGGCCCTGAACCAAGGATCATGATCTTTCGGCGATCGGTAGGATCTGCCTCGCATTCCTCTTCGTAGGTCGAGTAAAGGTAGGGCGTGTGAGATTCAAACTCCGCGCCGCATGTGTCGACGCGCTTATAAACAGGTGCGATTCCCCTTGCCTTTCGCGAATCGCGGACGTCGAGTTCGCTCGATCCCGTCAGGAACGACAAACGCCGGTCGGACAACCCAAACTCCTTGGCGGTTCGAATCTCGTCGTCCGTATACGCTTCCAAACCTTTTGCATCCAGCGTCTCCTGGAATTCCATCACCTGCGAGAGCTGGTCGAGAAACCATGGGTCGATCTTAGTCAAGCGATGTACTTCGTCGATCGAATAACCATTCTGGAGCGCGTACGTGATGTAAGAAAAGCGCTGCGAGTTAGGCCGAGCGAGCTTACGCTGAAGCTCTTCGTGCGGGACGTCAACCAAACGCAGAGGCTTCACTGCTTCAAGCGAGCGGAGTCCTTTGAACAGAGATTCCTTGAATGTGCGGCCGATCGCCATCACCTCGCCGACAGATTTCATCTGCGTGCCCAGAACGTCTTCGGCGCCGGGAAACTTCTCGAACGCCCACTTAGGAATTTTCGTTACAACGTAATCGATCGTCGGTTCAAACGACGCCGGCGTTTTCTTCGTGATGTCGTTCGGAATTTCGTCCAGCGTGTAGCCGACAGCAAGCTTTGCGGCGATCTTCGCGATCGGAAACCCGGTCGCCTTCGACGCCAAAGCGGACGAACGCGAGACACGCGGGTTCATCTCGATGATGCGAACATCCCCGTTCTCCGGATTCACGGCGAATTGAATATTCGAGCCGCCGGTTTCGACGCCGACTTTCCGAATGCACGCGATCGACATGTCGCGTAGCTGCTGATATTCGACATCGGTCAATGTCTGCGCCGGAGCAACGGTAATCGAGTCGCCGGTGTGCACACCCATCGGGTCGAAGTTTTCGATCGAACAAATGATGACGACGTTGTCGTTAAGGTCGCGCATCACCTCGAGCTCATACTCTTTCCATCCGAGAATGGATTCTTCGATAAGGACCTGCGATATAGGTGACGCCGCGAGGCCGGTGCGCACGATCTCCTCAAATTCCTCCGGGTTATACGCGGTGCCGCCCCCGGTGCCGCCAAGGGTAAATGACGGGCGGATGATCGCCGGGTAATCGGTATCTTCGACGATCGCACGGGCTTCTTCCCAGGAATGAGCAAAGCCGCCTTTGGCCGAAGGGATGCCGATCTCGTCCATCGCTTTCTTAAAAAGCTCGCGGTCTTCACCGACTTTGATGGCGTCAATGTTCGCTCCGATCAGCTGAACTCCGAACTTGTCGAGAATCCCCTTTTCGTAAAGCTCGACCGAAAGATTCAAACCAGTTTGGCCGCCGACGGTCGGAAGCAACGCGTCGGGCCGCTCTTTTTCGATGATCGCTGTAACTGACTCCAGCGTGAGAGGCTCGACATACGTGCGATCCGCGATCTCGGGGTCGGTCATGATCGTCGCGGGATTTGAATTCACGAGGACGACTTCAAAACCTTCGGACATCAATGCACGACAGGCCTGCGTTCCCGAATAATCGAATTCGCAAGCCTGACCGATGACAATTGGACCTGAACCGATGATCAGGATTTTATGGATATCTGTGCGTTTCGGCATTCGATCGGAAAAAACTTGAAAGCGTGAAGAGAGATTATAAAGGAACGCCGCGATTTCCTAAACAGTCGCTATAGGATTCTAGATCTCCACGCGTCATTGCAAAGTTCCGGCCGAGAGGACGCGCAAGAAACGCGGATAAGAATTGTCGCTTCTTATCCGCGTCATCCGCGCGTTCAACCGCGGCTAAAACATTTACCGCGCGAACTTACTGGTTTGTAATAGTCGCCGTTGTCCCGTCGAACTTCTTGATCGAAACGCTGAACGGCTCGTTGTACGACTTTGCACGATCATGCAGAATCGCGAGAGCGACCTGTTCGCCGAGCAGGATCGACCAATATGACGAACTGCGGAAGTGAATGCCGGCATGGATACCGTGTCCTAGGGTCGCGTTCCATGCGAGCTTGTTTAGCTCGCCGTTCAGATCGAGATCCCCTGCATCAGCGCCTGCGTACGTGTTTAGCGAGAGTCCGTCTGAGCTCCCCTCGTAAACATCTCGGCCCCCGGCGGTCAACAGAGGACGGATCTTCTGAGCACCATTGAAGAAAAACTTCAACGCGGTGATACATGCACCACCCACCGTGCCGTGCCCCGTCGGGTAACACGGATGAGTTGGCGAGCCTTCGGGGAACGGTTGCGGGAGAAGGTACGATCCACCGTTTGCAGCTTGAATCAGCGGAAGCACCGCCGAGTTCAACACGTCGGGATGCAGGTCCGCCGCAGCCTGCGGCATCGGGTTAGCGTTCGCTTTGTTGGCATGAACCAAAGCGGCGTACGCTTCGGGCCGCATCCGCAGATCCTTGATCCACTTGTGATACCAGGAAGCTTTGAGTGCCCGCGTTGCCATCTCGCACATCGTGCCGGCCGCATCCGGTCCGCCAAGGGTACCAAAACCTTTTTGCGTCATAGAGCCGATGTAAGGACTTCCCGGATTTGGAGCCGCACCCAATCCCGCCATGACCAGAAACGCGGTGAAATACCCTTGGAACAAAACGTCGACCCGGGTATAGGCAGCGAGGTCGCGGCCGTTTCGTACGTATCGCGGCGTCGGATCGTATAGGATCGAGCCCTCGCTCGGTCCACCGTTCTGGATATTCTGATATGTCGAAACTGAAGTCATAAACTCCTGCCCTGGCATAAAAGTCTGATACTTCTGACTTAGTTCCTGTGCTCCGTAATAAGTCGGCTGGAGCATAAACTGGGAAACATAGGGTCCCTTCACGTTTCCGTCGCCGGATACAAATCGCCCGCGGAAGAGATTCTGCGGCGTTACCGGATATGGCACCTGATTATTTTGCGGACCGTTGATGTACGACTGGTTGTTCAGGTCCGCACAAGCCTGAGCTGCCAGAGAACTCGCAGCATAGTCCTTGAAATCAACGTCGCGGAGAAGCGCACCCCAGTAATGTTCGACTTGATCCGCCGCTGTGCTGGCGCTTGCGATCGTCGGGGAAGGAGGAATAACGGTCGAATGCGAGTCGATTCCCTGCAGATCGAAAGCAAGCGCACCCTGCGGTCCATTAAGCTTTGAATTTCCCCCGCCTCCCGGCGATCCGATAATGATGTTCGCGAAATCAGATTGCTTGCCGGTTTGAAATGCCTTTAGAAGGCTTGCGGCTGCCGCGGCGTTCGGGATTCCCAACGCATCGTGCAAAAGCCCCTTGGCATAGATGCCACTGTAATCCGAATACTTTGTGACGTCGCCGTTGCCGTTCTGTGTTCCGCCATTTACTCGGCTGTTAATAGCTGCGTCGCGGCGATAGGCGAAACAATCATTCATGCGTCCCGGACCGCCGCTGCCGCCTGCCGGCGCGGGAGCCGCGTTCGCGGTCGAGTCGGTACCGCCAAGTAAAGGTGCAGCTGCAATCGCACCGGCCGCTGCGCTTAGACCACCGATAAATCCTCTACGACTGACCCCTTTCGATTCGTCGGTGGGGGCTAGACCTACAGAATCGCAAGATGCTTTCTTCATAAACTTCTCCTTAACAATTGGGGATACAAGCCGCAGGGCGGTGAAAACCTTCGATGCTTGCTGAACTGAATTTCCCTTGATCGTTGACGAAAAACGTCTGAAAGAGGGGCCTTGCCTGCCGCTCAGACAATTAGTGTTTGAAGTGAACGGCAGATTATAGCACTCCGTTACGAGGCGGACGCAAGCATTTTTCTGCATAGCGTCCGCCCTCGAGACGAAGAGATATCCGGCTAGATTAAAACGGGAGTTTCGGTATCTTAGGCACCTTACTTTCGATCTTCCGTTTGGCCTCATCGATCACTGCTTTCCCGCTCAATATGTTATCGAGCCGGCCCGCCATCGCAGGGTCGATCTTCTTTAATCTTTCCTGAGTCTTCTTGGCACCCTTCTTGTCACCGCTCGCATATTGGGCTGAACCGAGATTGAAGAGACCGCCGATGTTATTTGCGTCGAGTGTTACAACCCGGTTGAATTGCTGGATCGCGGCCGAAAGATTGTTCAGGCCACGATAGCCGAGCCCGAGCTGGTTGATCGCGATCACCCAGTCGCTGCGGAGGCTAAGCGCGATATTCAATGCCGCGACTGCAGCCGCGAAATCCCCAAGCGCATTGTTTGTCGAGCCAAGATTCATGTACGCCGCGTCGAGCTTCGGATTTTTTTGAACGGCGGACTGCAGCGACTCTCGGCTCTTCAGAAGCTTCGCGTTCGCCTCGGCATCTTTCTTATTCTGTTTATCGATCTGGGCCGCGTTGTAATAACCCCAGCCGACGTTCGTGTCGTCGATCGCGTCCGGGCTCACCTTTCGCGCCTGCTCGAGCCGAACGACGGATTTGTCCCACTCATTCGTTTTGCCAAGACAGTAGCCCCATTCGCTGTAAAGGTCCGGATTGTCCTTGATGCCGACTTCAGCAAGTTTATATTCGGCATTCGCCTCAGCAAATCTTTCCAGCTGGCGCAATGTGCTCGCGAGATTCGCATGGGCCTGGTAATAGTCCCGATCGATGCGTATCGCTTCCTTGTACGATTTTTCCGCATCCGGATAATCGCCTCGGTTGTAGCTCACCACGCCTAGATCGAACCATGCCGGTGCGTACTCGGGCGCGATTGCGACAGTCTCCCGATATGCGGCCAGAGATTGATCAGGCTGGTTCATTCGATCGAGAAGGGCGGCGCGATAATACTTCGCCGTCGCGTTGCGGCCGTCCATCGATAAAACCTTTTCAAATGCGGCGAGGGATTCGGGGTTCTTATTTTGCCTGTAGAGCGTCATGCCCTTTAGGTTATAAAACTCAGCATCCGCCGCTCCGCGCTTCTCTGCGTTCTGCAGCGCGGTTTCTGCCTTGGCGATTTCGCCGCCGTTCAGGTAATAGACACCGACAGGAACATAAAGCGCTGCCAGATCGGGATTGATCTCGAGTGCCTTTTCATAATTAAGCCGGGCCTTTGCCGAATCGTTTCCCGCGTCGTAAAGGTCGCCGAGTTTCGCATAAGCGACGTCGTTCTTCGGATCCAGCGTCACGGCTTCGTCGAGATATACCGCCGCAGACATGTTGTTGGTATCACCCGCCGCGTCGATTCCCTTCGCGACAAGAGCATCACTCAAGCCCGACTTCGCGTCTTCATTTTTCGAATTATTCTTCAACGCCTCGCGATAGGTCGCGATCGCCTGGTCGGTCTGTTTGGACTCGAGGAAAATGTCGGCTTTCGCGGTTAGAGTATTCGACAGCGTAACCTTTGCGTTCCGCTGCTGCTGAGCTCGGTTCTTTGCGAGGAGGGCCTGATTCGCCTTAGTCCGTGCCGCCCGTTTTTTTCGGTTCGCGGCGAACTGTGCGTCATACCGGTTATGGCCGGACCGGGCTTTTGCAGAACCGCTCCGCATCGGGCGAGCGGCTGCTTTTTCCTGCGGCGCTTTCCGTG
>JBDTMK010000133.1:0-8082 GCA_039934315.1 Pyrinomonadaceae bacterium
ATTTCTGACGGGCGCGGCAGTCTGGCTCATGGCGGTGATTTTCCCGATCATCGGTGGGATAAAGGCAAACAACGATGGCGAGCTCTGGGAATATCCGCTGACCATAAAGTTCCTTAAATAGATCTGCATCGATAGAAATGGAGCGTAGCGAGAGTAAAAATAAATCGATCTGCCCGTCGCCTGAGCTGTCCGCTTATCTTGACGGTGAGTTGTCTCCGGACGACGAGATGAAACTCGAGCTTCACTTATCCGGTTGTCGGCTGTGCACGAACGACCTGAATCTGCAAAAGAATTTTCTGAATGCTCTCGATTATTCGCTTGAAGGGGAAGGCGAGATCGACCTTCCAAAACATTTCACCAAATCGGTGATCGCAAATGCGGAGAGTCGTGTCAGCGGGCTTCGGCGTCCGCACGAGAGGAGAAACGCTGCATTAATTTGCGTGGCATTGATTGCATTTTCGCTGGTTGGTCTCGGGAGCAATGCCGGGAAAGGTTTTGTCGCGACTGCCTCGATTGCAGAAAAGGTTTTCGCCCTCGTCGCTGCGGCAGGACATCTTGTTTACGACGTCGCGTTGGGGTTCGCAATTATTTTCAGATCGCTCACTTCTACATTTCTCTTTGATTCCGGAGCGACAGTGCTGGTATTTCTCGCCTTGGCTGTTTTGTCGCTTTACCTGTTTTCGCGGCTCGTTGTCCGTCTTCACCGGACGTAGATCACTCAGGGTTTTTCAAAAGTGACATATTCAATCGCTTCAAGCTCAATTCAAACCGGAAGGCATCCCTTGGATTTGCGGATCGTCATCGCCGCAGTGATGATGATTCTGTTAGCGGTCGTTTTCTCCTATTCTCAAACGGCGGTCTCGTCGTCTGATACCTTTACGGTCGAGGACGCACCCGACCAGGAAGTGGTTTGTTACGGGAAGACGGTGATCGTCAAAATGCGCGCCAAAGGTGTATTGACGATCGGAGGAGACGTGATCGTCGAAGGCAGCGTCAGCGGTGATGTGTTTGCAGTCGGTGGTTCGGTAATTCAAAAAAACGGTGCTTACATCGGAGGCGATGTATTTGCGATCGGGGGAGCCTACAAGCCGGAGAATACCCATCCTCTTCGCGAAGAAGGGCGGGAGACCGTCATGTACGCGGGGTACGAGGAAGAGATAAGGGATCTTGCGCAGAACCCGTCGACACTTTTCGCGCCGCACTTCTCAGTAACATTCCTGGCCTGGCGAATACTCTCGGTCCTTTTCTGGTTCGTTTTGTCGCTCGGCGTTGCAACACTTGCTCCGGGAGCGGTCAGCCGCGCTGTTGCCCGGTTTAAATTGTCCGCTCTGAAAGTTGTGGCGATCGGCGTAGTCGCGTTTCTAGGTACAAGTATCGCCGTGGGTGGAAGCCTTAGGTTTCTGCCGAACCCGCTCGGGGTTATTTTCGGGATGATGGCCTTTATCCTGGTGATTCTGGCCTACATTTTCGGACGCGTCTCGTTGAATTTGAGCATAGGAAAACTGCTTTTGAAGTATTTCACGGGCGATAAGAACAATTCCGAAGCTTTAGCGATACTGGTCGGAGTCGTGGCCTGGACGCTTCTGCTTTCCATTCCATATGTCTGGACGATCGGCCTTTTCATCCTATTTTCCAGCGGCGTTGGATTAGTTCTGACCGCCAGATCTCAGCGCAGCTGGCAGGCGAGCTGAGCTTGCAGGTCCGCTGCTGACAAAATTTTACATTTAAAGTAAAACCCACAAACTGAAATGAACGTCTTAACCTATTCGACGTAATGTCGTTTTATTGTCGCGCGTCACGTTATATTATTGGTAGGAACTATGAACTTACGCAATTTTCTTTTAGCCGCATTCGCTGTTTTGATTCTCTTCATGGGCACGTCGATCACGTCCGCACAGACGCCTTCGATGAAGCGGTCGTACGTCCCGGGCGACGTGACTTCCATCGAAACCGGAAAGATCGTTCTTCAAACAAAGGACGGCTCGCTCGACGTCATGCTGACAGACAAGACGGAATACATGCGCGTACCGCCCGAGAATCCCGTTTTGAAGGCGGCAGTTCCATCGACGCTGTCCGACATCGGCGTTGGCGATAAGGTTGTGGTGTCGGGAATACTTAACGAGGACAAGAAGACGCTTCCCGCTCTCGCGGTCTACCTCATGACGAAGTCGGATCTGGCCCAAAGGCAGGCGAAGGATAGCGAGAAATGGACGGCAAAGGGAATTTCAGGCCGTGTTGCATCGGTTGACCAGACCACGCGGCAGATCAAGATCGACGTCCGAGGACTGGGCAATACTACGAGCGTTGTTCTTTCACCGAAGGAGGGAGCGAAGGTACTTCGGTACGCACCGAACTCGGTTAAGTTCAGCGAGGCAAAGACGAGTTCGATTAACGAGATCCAGACAGGCGACATGCTCCGAGCTCTTGGCGAGAGGAGCCCTGACGGAGCCAGCTTTTCGGCTGAAGAGATTGTCACCGGAGCATTCCGAACCGTGGCGGGAACTGTAAAGGCGATTGACGTTGCAAAGAACGAGGTCGTCATAACAGATTTTCAGTCTAAGAAAGACATCACAGTTGAGTTGGGCTCAGCGTCCGTTCTTAAGAAGTTTCCTGACGAGATGGCTCAACGAATGGCAGCGGCCCAGTCCGGACAGGGCGGTGCGCGTCCAGGCGGCGGCTCTACAGGTGCCTCAGCCCCTGGACGTCCTCAAGCGAACGGCGCAGCTCCGTCTGGCGGTCAGGCAGGACCAGGACGCGGTCCCGGAGGCAGCCGCGGGATAGACGAAATGCTCGATCGTTTTCCGAATATCACCGCCGCTGAACTGAAAGCGGGCGACGTGATCGCGGTATCGAGTACGAAGAACAATACGCCCGAACGGATAACGGCAATCAAATTACTTGCCGGCGTGGAACCGTTCTTAAAAGCGGCGCAAGCTCAGGCGTCGAGCGGCAGGCAACGTGGACAGGGTGGACTTAGTTTGGATATTCCAGGCCTCGACGGATTCGGCGGTCCCTAAAGACACTTTTTATTTGGAACTCTTGGCAGCAATGGGTCGTGTGCCTTAATTGATACTTTCTCCCCTTTTATTTGAAATGACGAAATTTATAAAACCGTTTTTATTTACATTACTATTCTCGATCGCGGCGATTGCACAGCAGACCGGAAGCGTGGGAGGCGTCGTGCAGGACACGCTCGGATCGGTGGTCGTTGGAGCATCAGTCACCGTCGTTGCTGCGGATGGAAAGGAGAAGCTCGCGACGAGTAATCAACGCGGCGAGTTTTCAGTTTCCGGACTGGCTGCAGGAAAATATATCGTTCGTGTAATAGCTGCGAATTTCGCACTCTATGAAAATACCGAAGTTGAGATCACGGCTGGGCAGCATCAAGAGCTGATCGTGCCCCTCACCGTCGAAGGCGTTCAAGAGCAAGTCGATGTGTCGAGCAGTGAAGGAGTCTCTACCGATCCTCAAAACAACGCCGGTGCGACGGTTTTGAAGGAGAAAGATCTCGAGGCATTGCCGGACGATCCGGACGAGCTCGAGGCTGCACTGCAGGCTTTGGCAGGGCCTTCATCGGGACCCAGCGGCGGACAGATTTACATCGACGGCTTTACCGGTGGTAGGCTTCCGCCAAAAGAAGCGATCCGTGAGATCCGTATAAACCAGAATCCTTTTTCGGCTGAATATGATCGGCTTGGTTTCGGACGTATCGAAATTCTGACCAAGCCCGGGGCGGATAAGTTTCGCGGGAACGCGTTTTTTAATTTCAACGATGAGAGTCTGAACTCGCGCAATCCTTTTGTGGCGAATCGGGCGGCCAGTCAGCTTCGCTTTTTTGGCGGCAACGTGTCGGGACCGATTCAAAAAGGCAAGTCGTCTTTCTTTTTGGATATAAACAATCGCGACGTAGATAACAACGTTGTAGTAAATGCAATCGTTTTAGATCCGACGCTTCAGCCGCTTTCTTTCATTCAGGAATTTCAGGTTCCGAACCGTCGCTTCTCATTCAGTCCGCGATTCGATTTTGCTTTGAACGACAAGAACACGTTGATCGCGAGGTACAGTTTCTCGAGGTCCTCATTGGACAATCAGGGGATCGGCGGCTTGTCGCTTCCGTCGCGCGCCTACGGAACAAAAAATCGTGAGCACGAACTTCGGCTGACCGAGACGATGATCGTTAATCCGACGACGATCAACGAGACAAGGTTTGAATACTCGTGGGCAAAGCGTTCTCAGCAAGGTGACAATTCAGTTCCGACCGTTAGTGTCGCAGATGCTTTTATCGGAGGCGGCGCTCAGATCGGTCTCAGCTTCAATCGCTCGAATACGTGGGAGCTGCAGAACTATACGACGACTTCGGCGGGGAAGAATTCCGCTCATGCTCTGAAATTTGGTATTCGTCTCCGGCGTGTCGGTCTAACTGACCAGTCGGAGAATAATTTTGGCGGGACCTTTTCGTTTCCGGGTGCGGCGGAAGTGCGTAGCCCCGCGGGCTGTTCACCGGTAGATCCGCCGACCTGCTCGGTTATTGCTGAGGCCTTGTCGCCTCTTGCGCAATATCAAGGCCGCATCCTGGGAAACCCGGGAGCTCGTTATTTCCCGAACCAGTTCCGCATTACGACCGGGGATCCGAGTCAGGACGTTTCAAGAACCGACCTTGGACTCTTCTTTAGTGACGACTGGCGCGTCAGTCCGGGTCTCACACTAAGTTTTGGTCTGCGTTATGAAAACCAAACGAATGTCAGCGACGATCTGAATTTTGGCCCGAGGTTCTCTTTTGCATGGTCTCCCGGCGCGGGCGGGGCTCGTGCACCAAAGACGGTTATTCGGGGCGGTTTTGGAACGTTCTACGAGCGTTTCAGCGAGAATCTAACGCTTCAGGCCTTGAGATTCGGCGGCGGTCCGGACTCTCAGCTCGATCTGCTTGTCAGCGCCAATGAGACCAACCCGGTTCGTCTTGCCGCGGCGCTCGCGCTGCTTCAACAGCCGGTATTCACAGTTAACGGGGTCACAAACGTTCCGACGACGGATGAGATCCTTGCGGCTCTGCCGCAGTCGAACACGATCCGTAATGTTTCTCCCGAGCTGAAGATACCTGTAACGTGGCAATGGGCACTTGGTGTCGAGCGCCAGTTGCCCGGGCGCACGACCCTTGCGGCTTTTTATATTGGCTCGCGTACGCAAAACGTTCTGCGATCGCGAAACGTGAATGCCCCGATATGTTCCGCTGAGCTTCAGGCGATTCCCGGTGGTTGTATAAGTGCTCCGCGGCCGGATCCGACTCAGGGAAATATCTTTCAGTACGAATCGAACGGGACCCTCGATCAAAATCGACTGAACATTAATATTCGCTCGGCGTTTATAAAGGGCTTCAATCTCTTCGCGAATTACAGTCTCGGTTTTGCGAGAGGAGATTCGGATGGCTCGGGCAGTTTTCCCGCGTACTCGTATGATCTGGATAGTGAGTTCGGACGTTCGTCGTTCGATATTCGACACAATCTGGTTGTTGGCGGCAACTTCACTATGCCTTGGGGAATTTCCGTGAGTCCGTTTATCATCGCGAGCTCGGGACGGCCATTCAACATCACCCGTGGCAGCGACATCAACGGCGACACGCTTTTCACTGAGCGGCCGACTTTCGGCGAACTGGCGACCGCATGCACTAGATGGGGCGTAACCGCCGCGTACTGTGATGTGGCAAGCGAAGACCCAAATGCGCTTATTCCCAGAAACTACGGGCAGGCTCCAGGATACTTTGCCGTTAACGTTCGGCTGAGTAAAAATTTCGGCTTTGGAAAGGCGGCGCAACCGGTTGCAAGAGGTGGGGACCAGCCTTCCGGTGCTCAGGGCACGGCCTTAGCGGGTGCAGGTCGAGGACAGCGAGGCGGCGGCGGCGGCGGCGGCGGTCGTGGTGCAGGCGGAGGCGGCCGCGGAGGTGCCGGGGGCGGTGGCGGCTTCTTCGGTGGGCCGGAGGTCAGACGACCCTATAATTTAAATCTTGGGATCTCCTTTAATAACTTGTTCAATACGGTGAATCTCGGTACACCGGTTGGTAACATCGCGTCGGGCCGCTTTGGACAATCGACATCGATCAGCTCCGGCTTCGGTGGATTTGGGCAGGGCGGAGGCGGAGGAGGCGGCGGTGGCGGTGGCGGCGGATCCGCAAATCGCAGAATAGAACTGCAGGCGCGCTTCAGCTGGTAGAAGAAGTAGGATTGTTATAAATTGTGGGAGATAAAGATCGGAAGCCCCGACATTTATCTCCCTTTTTATTTTTGATTCGATGGCTGCATATATGATGAAGAACTCATTTTTAGTTGTTGCTCTTATCGCGGCGGGTACCTTTTATTTAACCGCGCAGACTGCTCCAAAGATCCCGAATTCTCAACTTGTCGCCGCTCCGAAATTCGAAGCTGAGCTTTCTCTTGCGAAGCTGGCGCTCGAAGCCCACGGCGGCGAGAAGCTACGTGCGATGAAGACCTTGATCATGCGCGGGTCTGTCGACGTTACGACGTCGGCTTTCAATCAGAAAATACCGGCGACATTTTCCGTAATTCTCGCAAAAGAAAAATATCGCTTTGAGATAATGAATCCTTTTCAGCCAGTCAAACAGGTCTTTGATGGCACCAACACATCAACGACTATTCAGGGAGGAATGACTCTGCCGCCGATCACGCGCTTAGGATTTCCTCTGCTGCCGATGGTTGGTCAGGCGGGTTATGTGATCACGCCGCTTCCTGACGGAAAAAAGAACGTGAAGGGATTTCGGATGACATCGCCTGACGGTTACCACACGGATTTTTATCTGAACGAGAAGACGAATCAGATTAAGGGCTATGACTCCAGCTATGACATCAACGGCCGGATCGTTACGACATCTGTCGAGGTGGATACAATTCGTGTTGTCGATGGAATCGCAGTACCGGAAAAATATTCTCAGCGGTTCGATACGGAGCAGATTACGATCTATGCGTCGTTCAAGTCCAAAGAGATCTCCGTGAATACCCCTGTTGACGACGACGTTTTCGCGACAAACAAATAGTTATTTTGCGAATCGGCTCGCGCTCCACCATTCGATGGTTTTGCGAAGGCCTTCTTCTAACCCTACGAGTTTTTCGTAGCCAAGCCATTCAACTGCGCGTGTGTTGTCCGCCTGGGAATGTTTTACATCACCTGTACGTTCCTGAAGATACTCCGCCCCTACGCTATTCTTTCCTGTTATATCCTTCACAGTTGCCAGTAGCTCGTTCAGAGAAACTCGCTCGCCGTTCGCCACGTTCATTACCTGACCAATGCCGGAGCTTGTTTGGGCCGCATGGATATTCGCGTTCACGACGTTAGCAATGAAAGTGAAGTCGCGACTCTGCTCGCCATCGCCGTATATGACGGGAGTAGCGTCCTTCATAATCGCATCGATGAAGCGGGAGATAACACCCGAGTAAGCAGACGATGGATTTTGGCGCGGCCCGAAGACATTAAAATATCTTAGCGACAGCGTTTCCAAGCCGTAAACCTTGCTGAAAACCCGGCAGTAATATTCTCCCATCAGTTTTGCTGCCGCATAAGGCGAGAGGGGATCTGGACTCATCGTCTCAATTTTCGGAAGCGTGGGCTGATCTCCGTACGCCGAACTCGAGGCGGCGTAGATAACACGACGAACCCCGGAGTCTTTCGCATGGACTAATAAGTTAAAGGTGGCGTTGACGCACGCCTGGTGAGTTTCACGTGGGTTGTCGACAGATCGAGGAACACTCGGAAGAGCAGCCTGATGAAAAACGACGTCGACATCCTTTATTGCCTGTCCAATAGCTTTGTCATCATTCAGGTCCCCTTCTACAAATTCAAAGTCGCCGGAGATCTCTTCCAGATTTTCGCGATTACCCGTCACGAAGTTATCTATTATTCGAACTTTTGCGCCTTGCCTTATCAGTTCGTCGGCCAGGTTCGAACCGATAAAGCCGGCACCGCCGGTAACGAGGGCACGAGTTGTTATGGGCATATCGAATCAGATCTCGGTATTCGATTTGAAGACCGCCGCACCATTATCGTCCAACACCGACGTACTCGAATCCGAGCTCACGC
>JBDTMK010000134.1:0-8065 GCA_039934315.1 Pyrinomonadaceae bacterium
TACAACCGAGGCTGCATATATTATTCGTCAAAGCCGTGAACGCATGTTTGACGCTCGATTGGCCGATCTGTTCAAAACGTTCGTCGTTCGTCGCTCCACCACTCATCCGGTAAAGGTTTTGCGGGATCACCGGGTGGTCATTTGCCGGGTTTGCGAACCAGTTAAGGTCGACCGTGCCGAAGTTGCACGAATCAGTGCCGACTGCGAGACCGACCTGTGTGCCGCTGCTGCCGCCGAATTGTGCCAGTCCCGACAGATCGCCCACAATAACGTCCGGTCCAGGTACGCTTCCCGTCTCCGGGCTGCGAAGAGCCGGCAAGACATCACCGCTTACGTCGCCGTTGGTGACCTGCGTAACCTCGATCGCCTGCATTCTTGCTTCGATCGAAATTTGCCCGACAACCGATCCGGCATCAGACGGGCGTCCAAGTTCGGCTGCGAACTCGTTCGACACCAGCAATCTTCCGAGCTGGATACTTAGGGTCTGGCTGTCGGCGTTATATTCGAATTGTTGGCCCTCAATGTTAAAGAAAACGAAACCGGTCTGCCCGTCGCGAACAACCAGCTCGTACTGCTCGCCCCACGGCAGGCTCTCAACAACAAGTTGGCGATACGACGCGTCCAATTTCGTCGGCAATGATGCGGAGCTACGGGGAATGAGGTCCATGGAACTGGGCAGCATTCCGCGAAACTCACCGTTAAAAACAAGAGCTTTGAAGAAAGAAGACTTTTCAACATCGAAGCGCAACGCACTCGATCTGGATTCTTTCGCCCGTGTTCCGTTGAGGCGGCTCAGATTAAGATCCATAGCAACGCTGCCGTCCGCTACGATCATCTTTTCTAGGGTTCCGGTATCTTGTTTTGTCTTTTGGTTAAGCTTGGAAAACGAACGATCGGAGCCGTTGCTAAAAAAAATAAGCAACGGAAGCAATGCAACGAGAATTGTCTTCAACATATTTTCTAATCCAGATTTTTAGATTTCAGCCACAGTGGCTATGCAAGTGATGAGTTTACAGGTTGTGGACACAGTGTAAAAGTAGAATTCTTTTTTACACTCTTTTGGGCGCTTTAATCAAGTCCGGTATAGTATTCGTTCACCTTATCCCACGGTAATTATTCAACATTAGTTTTATGAAAAGCGGTTGCGTGAGCCCGGAGGCCAAGGCCAGACGGATCGTCGAACTCCCTGTATTAAAGAATTCGACGGCCCCGAAAAGTGAGATTCGGGACTCGAAAGCGGGCCGCTGGCGGGCCGCCTCCCTCATCGTTCTATACCTGCTGATGATCGCGCACATCATTCAGTGGCGGTTGATGGGCCAGACCGTTTCGCCCATCGAGCCTTCGGAATCGATGTACACGCTCCAGAGCGGGGCGATCAACGCGGGATTCATCTTCTTCATCCTCGCTATTTTGGCAACCCTGATCTTCGGTCGATTTGTTTGCGGCTGGGGCTGCCACATTGTCGCCCTCCAGGATTTCTGCGGGTGGCTAATGAAGAAGGCCGGCATTACCCCAAGACCATTCCGATCACGTCTCCTGGTCTTCGTTCCGCTCATCGTCGCCCTGTATATGTTCGTGTGGCCAACTGTCTCGCGGTTTTTTGTGAAACCGGCGAACGACGCTCTATTTCTACAGTTCACGAACCATCTGATCACGGCCGATTATTGGGCGACATTCCCGTCTGTCGCGGTTGCCATTCCGTTTCTGTTTATCTGCGGATTCATGACGGTTTATTTTCTCGGCTCGAAGGGATTTTGTACATACGGCTGTCCGTACGGAGGCTTTTTCAGTTTGGCGGACCAGCTTGCGCCTGGGAAGATCCGGGTGACCGACGCTTGTAACGAATGCGGCCACTGTACGGCCGTCTGCACTTCGAATGTTCTCGTCCATGCCGAGGTAAAGCAGTACGGCATGGTCGTCGATCAAGGCTGCATGAAGTGCATGGACTGCATCAGTGTCTGCCCGAACGACGCGTTGTATTTCGGTTTTGGAAAGCCGTCGATCACGGTTAAAAAGACGTTCACGAAAAACTATTCGCTGACATGGCCAGAAGAACTCGGGGCAGCCGCAGTTTTCTTGCTGAGCTTTCTGGCGGTTTGGGATGTTTATCAGCTCGTAGCGATGCTTATGGCACTCGGGGTCGCGATGGTTACGACTTTCCTTGCGGTCCGGACCTGGAAGTTGACTCGATCCAGCGAGCTGTCATTCCATCGATGGAACCTGAAGTCGGGCGGCGTGATCAAAAAAGCTGGGTGGGCGTTTCTGAGTTTTGCCGTCGCCTGGATCGGGCTCAACATCCACAGCGGATATGTCAGATATCACGAGCGAGCCGGCGCAATGGCCTTCGACAAAATTCGAATCCCTGACGAGCTCGCGCTTGCACGGCCCAACCCAGCCCGATGGCTCAGCGCGAGTGACGTCGCAAGCATCAAGGACGGAAAAGAACATTTTGGTGCGGCAACGCACGCTGGTTTCTTTGTTAACAAAGAAGCCTTCTCCAAACTGGCGTGGATGGAATATCTGTCGGGCGACAGCGAGCAGGCGATTCTATCGCTGGCCAAAGCGGCCGAGCATCAAGATGCGCAGGGGCGAGCTTTGAGTCTCTACTATCGCGGCGCCATCCTGAATCGTTTGGGGCGTCCCGACCAGGCTCTTGAAAGTTTGAATGAAGCTTTGACCGAACGACCTGACCTCCTTACGGCTGGCGAGGAAAAGGGCGAAGCATTATGGCGAGTCGGGCGACATGACGAAGCGGTTTCAACGTGGCAAGACGTCGTTCGAACCAGCAGCCTTCCAGTCGCGAACAACCTCCTGGCTGGGGCCGCATTTGCTACCGGCCAAAACGAAGAAGCGGCCGCTTATGAAGATCAAGCTGATCGCTCTACTCCAGATGATCCCTTGTTTCACTGGATGCTTGGACTGCGTTTGCAGAATGTCGGGATGAATGACCTTGCCGAAAAGCACTTCGAGCGCGCCATTCAACTTAATCCTGAGTTCAAGCGGGCAAGGAATTAGACCGATCGTTCACCGCACTACTGAGTTTGAGCGGGAATCGGAATGTCGCCGGCGATTCCCCAAGAATCAACGTGGACGCCAGTGCTACTTCGATACTGCCACCACTGGCCGTTCCGGAAGATCGCTAAATCAACCTTACCGTCCCCATCGTAATCCGCCGGTACCGGAATATCGCCATCCAAGCCAAACCGGGCGACGAACACTCCGGCGGAGCTCTGATTTATCCACCACACACCGGTCGATGGACGAAATACCGCATAGTCGGCCTGACCGTCCCCGTCGTAATCAGCAGGGACCGGTATATCGCCGGCAGAGCCCCATTGAAAGGATTGAGTCTGAGCTCCGCTGCCATAGTCGCGTGTGAACCAAACGCCGTCTCGGAAGTATCCGATCTCTTCACGCGCATCTCCATCGAAATCACCAACCACCGGAATGTCGGACTCTCGTTCATCAGCAATTTCATCGGTTGCAAATCCGAACCCGCGCTGCGAGTTTGACGTTATCAGCCACGACACAACGTTATTCTGAACTTTGCGAATTACCCAGTCCTGTTTCTTATCACCGTCGAAGTCGCCGACGAGCGGCTTCCCTCGTACACCCAAGGTAAGCCAGGTATATCCCCACTCGCTGGATGAAGAATGCCAAACTGCATCTGTATCGCGATACATTCCGATGTCGGTCTTTTCGTCGGTATCATAATCGGCCGCCATCGGCTTGTCGGTTGATAAACCCCACTGAACATACCGTGGGCCGAGGCTGCTCTGATACAAGTACCAGTATCGATCGCTAGTGCGAAAGACGGCGAGATCCGACTTTCCATCGCCGTCAAAATCAAACTTAGCTTTGATCGGTACCGTGTACGGCATTAATCGCACGATCTTTGCACGAGTCGCCCCGTTAACCGAGGTGAAACTGCCGAACGCATAGAACTTGCCGTCCTCGGCTTGGCGAAACCCGCCGACATTTCCATTAAAATTTATCCAGTCCAGACTTGGCTCGATCTTTCCGTCCGGCAGAGTATTTGCAAACTGATATGTGAGCCCAGTCGCCCATTTTCTACATCCGTTCATCAGCACCCGACCGCCCGCGAGCGGCAGAAAGGCCTGACTCAGGCAATACGGGATAGTCTGATCAACGCTTCCATCTGTATTGAAGCGCTTTGTATAGGTTGCGGATCCTTCTCCGTACGTGACAAGTACCTTTCCATCAGGCAGAAGCGCGAAGATCGCTCCGTATGCGGATGACGTGGCAAGGTTAAAAGTAGTATCGCGGCTGCCGTCTGCATTGAACCTCTGCACAGGTTCAAAGTAAAAATTGTTCGACGTCCGGAACGTCGCGGCCATGAGAAACTTTCCATCCGGCTGGAGTTGAAGGTCAGAGCACGTTCCCTCCGCGAACGTGATCCGGAAGTCCGGGTCAACGCTGCCGTCAGCATTCAACCGATGAGCCAGCCAGTACGATTCGTCGTTTACGAGCCGGCCTCCGCACATAAGAAATTTTCCGTCGGGAAGCGGAACGATCTTGTCGTTTACGAAAGCATACGTCGACATACTGCTATCGATGCTGCCGTCGGAATTAAGCTTTACGTACGTCGAATATTCGTTGCCGATCTTAAATCGTCCAGTGACCAGAAGCTTTCCGCCCGGAAGCGGAGTGATGTACCGAACATAGTTGAGAAAGCCGCTACTGGGAACTATCGCCGAGTTGAATGTAATGTCGCGAGTACCATCCGGATTGAGCCGAGCCAGGTAATAAACTGTTTCATCGTTTACCTTCGAAAAGGTGCCGCCGATCAGTACTTTTCCATCGGCCTGAACCACCACGTCGCCGATCGAAGTGTCGACATTAAAGTCGGGAAAAAGGAAGGTCGGATTGAACGCGGGATCTACCGCATAATCGACAGCTTGAGCCGAGATGCACGACACGAAAAGGATGAGGGCGATCAAAGAAATGCGAGCGTTCATTCCAGTTTCTCCAACAAGCAGCCTGAAACTTTGGTGCCGAGATTATAGTATCGAAACGAGAGGTCCAGGTCGGGTTTTCAAAGGTGAGTGCTTCTACCGGCCGCATCGATCCAGGACGCGGGAAGTGAGAATAAAAGACGGCCGTGATCGGGATCACGAACCTTGCACCCTTTATGAATTCAACTTTCGCCCACTTATTTTTGAGTCGCGATCAACGGTTCGCCACGATCCGGTCCGCTATCGCTGGGCTGAATGACGAAGGGTTTCGCAGCATCGTCCGCTTCCGGGCCAAGCGCCGCCTTTAGAACGTCGCTGACCCGAGTGGCAGGGATGATCTCGAGCTCTTTGCGAACATCCTCCGGTATCTCTTCCACATCGGATTCGTTTTGAGCGGGCAGAATGATCCTTCTGATTCCGGCACGATGTGCGGCAAGGACTTTTTCCTTGACCCCGCCGACAGGAAATACAAGTCCCGAAAGCGTGATCTCACCTGTCATCGCCGTGTCGGAGCGAACTTTCTTTCCGGTGTAGAGCGACGCAAGCGCCGATGCCATCGTCACACCCGCACTCGGGCCGTCTTTCGGGATCGCGCCTGCCGGCACGTGAAGATGGACTCCGTTCTGCTTGATCACCTCAGGATCTATTCCGAACTCGCCCGCATGCGCCCAAAGGTAACTTCGCGCGGCCTGTGCCGACTCCTTCATCACCTCACCAAGCTGGCCCGTAAGCGTAAGTCCGCCGCCACCTGGAAGCAGCGTTGCTTCGATAAATAAAACTTCTCCGCCCATTTCGGTCCACGCCATTCCGGTCGCGACACCGGCCGGTAGGTCTTCGCGCGCAGATTCTGGATAAAAACGCGGCGGCCCGAGATATTCCTTTACATCCTTTGCCGTGATCGTGACTTTTTCTGTCGAACCTTCGGCAACTTTTAGCGCGACTTTGCGTGCGAGATTTCCGATCGTCCGTTCCAGCTGTCTGACCCCGGCCTCGCGTGTGTAGCGCGCCGTCAATAAATTGATTGCGTCGTCTGCGATCGCAAGCTTTTCCGGCGTCAAGCCGTTTTCCGTGATCTGCCGCGCGATCAGATACTGCTTCGCAATGTTTAGTTTCTCGCGATCGCTGTAACCGGCGAGCTGAATTATTTCCATGCGATCGCGGAGCGGGCTCGGTATCGGCCCGAGCTGGTTTGCCGTCGCGATAAAGAAGACGTTCGAGAGATCGAACGGCAGATCTAGATAGTTATCGCGGAACGTGTTGTTCTGCTGTGGATCCAGAATCTCGAGCAGCGCCGATGACGGATCGCCGCGATAGTCATTGCCGAGCTTGTCGATCTCATCGAGCATCATCACCGGGTTATTTACGCCCGCCCGCCGAAGCGATTGAATGATCCGGCCGGGCATGGCTCCGACGTACGTCCGGCGATGACCGCGTAATTCCGCCTCGTCGCGCATTCCACCCAAAGACATTCTCTCGAACTCGCGTCCCAGCGCGCGTGCGATCGAGCGTCCGAGCGAAGTCTTACCCACTCCCGGCGGGCCGACGAAAAGAAGTATCGGCGATTTCCCGTCCGGACGCAGTTTCACCACCGCGAGCGATTCGAGAATGCGTTCCTTGATGTCTTCCAGGCCGTAGTGATCTTCATCGAGGATCTTGCGCGCCTCGTTCAGGTCAAGACGATCCACGCTCGACTTGTTCCACGGAAGTTCGATGACGTACTCGAGATATGTGCGAATGACGTGGTAATCGGGCGCGGCCTGGGGCAGCGCTTCCATTCGTTTCAACTCGCGCTCGGCCTCCTTGCGAACATCCTCCGGAAGATCGGCCGTCTCCAGTCGTTCGCGAAGCTGCTCCGCTTCCGCCTTTTCGCCGGTTTCGTCTTCGCCGAGTTCCTTCTGAATTTGTTTTAGCTGCTGACGGAGGACGTAATCGCGCTGCGATTTATCCATCTCGGTTTGAGCTTCGGTCGCGATCTTCGATCGGATCTGCATGATCTCGACCTCACGCGCGAGCGCAGCATGTGTCAGTGTCAACAAGCCGTCGACCGTGCTCGACTCGAGCATCTTCTGCTCGGTCTCGGTCCCGAGGTCGAGTACCGACGCGAGAAAGTAAGCCAGCTGAACAGGATCCTGCTGGTTCATCACCGCCATCCGGATCTCCGGCGGAACCTGCGGCAGCATCGCGAGAGCTTGCTGGATCATCGTCTGGATGTTCCGTTTCAGCGCCTCGATCTCTTCATCGTCGACGCGCCTCAGCCCCGGCAAAATTTCAACGCGTGCTTTGAGATAAGGCTGTTCGGTCAGCCACTCTTTCACCTCAAACCGTTCCGTGCCCTGGACGATCAGCTGCATGACGCCTTCGTTCCGCATCATGCGCTTCACGTTGACGATCGTTCCGATCTTGTAGAGGTCGTCGTACTTCGCTTCGTCACCCGTTACATCCGGGGTTTTGGTCGTCACGCATGCGAGCAGTTTCTCCTCTGTCGCAAGCGATGACTCGACGGCGCGCATCGAACGCTCGCGGCCGACCGCGAGCGGCACAACCGTCTCCGGAAAGAGAGTCGTATTCTGAAGCGGCAGGATCGCGATCTCGAATAGCTGCGGCAGCTTGTTCGTCACCACTTCCTCGTTTTGAGTTTTTTCGTCAGCCATAAAGATTCCCTTGTTCTCCCTTCACGTCTTGCCGGGAAAACCTTCTTCACGCAACGTCGCTAAGCCGCAAAGAAAACCTAATCGCATTTCCACAATCGAATCATCAAAATCCCGTCCTCAAAATTATGTTCGATCCGCGCGCCCTCGATCACAGATGGAAACGTCAGTGTCTTTTCAAAACGGCTGTACGTGATCTCCATCTGGTGAAACGAGTGGCCAACCGCGCACGAACGGTCTTTCCGGGCGCCTGCTATGTATAAAATGTTTCCCTGAATGTCGATCTCAAGGTCCTCAACCGAAACTCCAGCGAGCTCGACCTTCACCAGCCAGCCCTCCGGCGTTTGATATACGTCCGCGGCCGGAAGCCATAACTGCCCGGACTGAACTTTCTTCGACGATCCTAGAAAACTGAAATGACGGTTAAAAGATTTTGCCATT
>JBDTMK010000135.1:0-8022 GCA_039934315.1 Pyrinomonadaceae bacterium
CCCGGCTCGCGAAGATGCACGTGCATATCGATGAAGCCGGGAGCGACGAGCAATCCCGAGGCATCGAAGATCTCGCATCCCTCTGGAGGACCTTCTCCGGGCCGCAGCCATGATGAGACGCGGCCGTCCTCGATGAGGACCGACATCCCGGTGTTTTCGGGCGCGGCAGGGTCGATAAGGTGGCCATTGGATATAAGTAACTTCATTCGTCTATTAGAAAGAACCCGGGGCGGATAATTTCACCGTCCCCATCGATCATCTCGAGGTATTTAATCGAGAAAGGGAATATCCGTAGCCGCAATCTTCGGTAAATACGCCTACCTCTTTTGCTGCGAAGTCTGCAAGGTAGAATGCATACCGGAAGTGGGCCGTTGACCTGTCTTCAAATTTGAGCCGCATGTCATTTATCAAATCCGCGGCCGATATCTCGCGATACGTTGACTCCGGACGGCCGATATATTCGTTTGCATTCTCTTGCCAGTGATCAGGCAAGTACTCCAACCATTTCATTCTGTGCTCATGCTCCCACCAGTCGCCAGGTACAACACCGCCATCCTCACAGCGACTCCGTATTTAACCTGATCCAATATCAACGATCGAGAGCTGTCGGCGATGTCGGACGAGATCTCGATTCCGCGGTTCATCGGGCCAGGGTGTAGAACTATCGCGTCTTTTTTCGCAAGATCAAGCCGCTCGTTCGTCAGGCCATAATGGATCGCATACTCGCGAAGTGTAGGGAAGTAAGCTGAGTCCTGACGCTCGCGCTGGATACGCAGGATCATGACGACGTCAGCACCCTCGATCGCATCCTCAATTCGTGGCATGACCTCTAGCGATTTTGGATTTTGGATTTTGGATTTTGGATTGTCGGATTCGCCCTGGTCGATCAGATGCTCAAAATCCTTTGGAACCAATGTGCCGGGTCCGGCGACGCGAACCTTCGCGCCGAGCTTAGTCAGCAAATGAATGTTCGAACGAGCGACGCGGCTGTGAAGAATGTCGCCGATGATCGCGACCTCTAATCCTTTTATCTTTTTCTTGTGCTCGCGGATCGTCATAGCGTCTAGCAGCGCCTGAGTTGGATGCTCATTCGCTCCATCTCCGGCGTTGACGATCGCCGCCTTGCTGACTCTCGCGAGTTGGTGCGGAACGCCGGCGCTCGAGTGACGAACGACGATGCAATCCGGGGCCATCGCATCGAGATTGAGTGCGGTGTCGAGAAGAGTCTCGCCTTTACTTACGCTCGATGAAGAAACGCTGATGTTAACGGCGTCGGCTGATAGACGTTTGGCAGCGAGTTCGAATGAAGTGCGTGTTCTGGTGGAGGATTCGAAAAAAAGATTGATAACGGTCTTACCACGCAGCGTGGGGACCTTCTTGATCTCGCGCGAGTTGATCTCGCGGAAGTTCTCGGCTGTGTCGAGAATACCTACGATTTCCTCCGCGGTAAGATTGCGGATTCCGAGGAGATCTCTTCTGCGGTACGGTTTTTCCATTGCGTTCCCGATCGCTTACCACTCCCGGTTCTGACAAGAAAAAAGCAAGGCGTTTACCTTGCTTCGAAAACTAAAGGGTCGGTCGTTCGAAAATCCCAACGGCTTCGACGTCGTCGTATTCCTTCAACATGACCTTTATTATCTCGGTCTGTTTCGTTGGTACGACCTTGCCGACAAAATCTGCCTGAATCGGAAGCTCGCGATGCTCGCGTCCGCGATCGATCAGGACAGCGAGCTGAACTTTCTTCGGCCGGCCAAAATCCATTAGTTGGTCCATCGCAGCGCGGATCGTACGGCCCGTGTAAAGTACGTCGTCGACGAGAACGATGATCTTGCCTTCGATGTCGGTGTCGAGCTCGGTACGATTGACTATCGGATTTGCGCCGACGGTCGAAAGATCGTCTCGATAAAGCGTGATGTCGATGATCCCGTACTGCGGCCGCTCACCTTCGATCGCCTCGATGTTGTCCACGATTCGTTCCGCAAGCGGAACGCCCCGTCTCCTGATCCCGACAATGTAAAGGTCTTTCGCTCCCTGGTTTGCCTCAACTATCTCTGAGGCAAGGCGCGACAACGCCCGTTTCATTCGCGCGCTGTCCATTATGAGGGATTTTTCGACCAGGTGGATTTCGTCTGCCATTCGAGCGCAAATCGTAACAAAGCCCGCGGGGAAGTTCAAAGATTGAAGTCTTTAAGTTTCAAATATCGAACCGCTTCCATTAACATCTACGATTTAGCGATGGCAGGCATTTACGAGAACATTATTCGACCCATGATGTTCGGCCTCGACGCCGAGACGGCACACGAGATCGGGCTCGAATCACTTCGTCTTGGTCTGTCGACCGACGTCGCTCAACGTATTGCGGCGGGTAAGTTCGGCTCACCTGAGTTTGAAGGTATAGAAAGATTCGGTTTGAGATTCGCGAATCCGCTCGGGATCGCGGCCGGTTTCGACAAGAACGGGGTCGTCGTGCATCAACTTGCAGCACTCGGCTTCGGCTTTGTCGAGGTTGGGACCGTGACCCTCAATCCGCAGAAGGGAAACGAGAAGCCGAGATTGTTCCGATTGCCGGAGCACAAGGCACTGATAAATCGCCTTGGCTTCAATAACGATGGAGCGGCGGTAGTCGCCGATCGATTGAAGAAGCTAGACAAGCGATGCGTCGTCGGGGTGAACATCGGTCGGAACAAAGATGTTTCGAATGATGACGCGGTCGAGAATTATCTTGCGAGCTTTGAATTAGTGTATGACGTCGCGGATTACGTCGCCGTCAACATTTCGTCACCCAACACTCCAAATCTGAGGGAACTTCAGGAGGGCGACAACCTCGACGGGTTATTGAAGGCTCTTCAGGAACGAAACAAGGGTTTGAGCACGGCCCGTAGGCGGCTTTCTCCCAACCAGGAGGGGCTCGAGACCCGGCCTCAAAACTCAAAGCCGCTTCTCGTTAAGATCGCACCCGATCTTGAAGAGAGTGAAATTGAGATGATCGTCGATACGTGCCTTCGTCATGGAATCCACGGGATCATCGCGACAAACACTACCAGCGGGCGGGAAGGGCTGACAGGCCCCGCTGTCGAAAAGATCGGCGCCGGTGGATTGAGTGGGAAGCCGCTCGCGGATCGTTCGAATCACGTTATCTCGTCGGTGTTTAAGTATTCGAAAGGGAAGCTGTCGATCATCGGTGTCGGTGGAATTTTTACAGCCGACGACGCGTTTCAGAAGATCCTCGCGGGAGCTTCCTTGCTCCAGGCCTATACCGGCTTCGTCTATTCGGGTGTTTCTTTTGCTCGAACTATGAACGAGGGCCTGCTCCAAATCCTTAAGACCAAAGGTTTCGCTAAGCTTAATGACGCCGTGGGGAGCGCCGTTAGGTCCTGATTCGTTTGACAGTCGTCGGTCAGCCGCTATAATTAAAAATTTGCTTTTCAGGGTTATTTGACACAGGATTTATCTATCTGACGATGATTATCGACCTGGCTGAAATAGCGAGCACGCCGCGCCCTTTCGATTTTACGATCCCGGGGGCTGGAATAGAGCTTGACGATGGCGACCTTAGGCTTACGGGAAACGTAAGCGTGAAGGGAGAAATTTCTAAGCGAGCCGCTCAAGTCGATTTGAAAGGTGACATTGTCGCCCCTGCAGAGCTTGACTGTACCCGCTGTCTCGAGCCGGTGTCGCAGGACTTGACCTTCGATTTTGCGGCGAGCTTTGTGACACCCGAGAATTTTGCGTTGGACAAGGAACGCGAGGTTGCGGCGGACGATCTAGATCTCGATGTGATTGAAAGCGATCGAATCGACCTCCGAGAAATTGCTCGTGAGCAGATTCTTCTGAATTTGCCCAGACAGGTCTTGTGCAGAACGGATTGCAAGGGTTTGTGTCAAAAATGCGGCGCAAACCGAAATTTGATAGATTGTAAATGTGATTTAGACGAGACCGACCCGCGTTGGGCGGCCCTCAAAAACTTAAGATAGCGCAAATAGTAAATCGTGAATCTTTAATCAGGCTTGCTCGATTCAGCCCCAACTTACCGGTTTTCGATTTACTATTTACGATTTAGGAACTAATGATATGCCAAATCCAAAACGACGACATTCGAAATCGCGCACGCGCCAGCGTCGCGCCCATGATGCGCTTAAAACGCCGCAGTTTTACCTCGATAAAGATTCGGGCGAACCGAAGGTCCCGCATCGCGTTGACGCGAAGACGGGAATCTATAAAGGACGCCAGATAATTGACGTAAAGGAAAGCGAATAGGTTTTTGAATTTTTAGCGCGTTTGAGTTCTAATTCTAATTCAATGACACAGCAGAACGCGGGCATCCTCGGGATGGGACACGCTTATCCTGAAGGCATTCTTACGAATGCCGATCTCGAGAAGATCGTTGAGACCTCCGACGAATGGATAACCTCGCGTACAGGTATCAAGCAGCGTCATAAGGCGAAGCCGGACGAGTATACTTCGCAATTCGGATCGGCGGCTGCAAAGCAGGCGGTCGAGCGCGCGGGTATCGATGTCTCGGAAATCGATCTCATCATCTGCGCAACGACGACCCCGGACCAGATAATGCCGTCCACGGGTGCCCTCATCCAGGCGCAGATCGGTGCAGTTAACGCGGCCGGGATGGATGTTTTTGCAGCGTGTTCGGGATTTATTTACGGCCTTACGATGGTCGAGTCGATGATCCGGACCGGTCAAATCAAATACGCCCTCGTCATCGGAGCCGAAGTATTGACAAAGTACGTCGACTACACAGATCGCGGCACCTGCGTGATCTTCGGCGATGGGGCGGGAGCCGCCGTTCTTGGTCCCGTTCCCGAAGGCAAGGGAATTCTTGCTACTAAGATCAAATCCGACGGCCGTTACGAAGAGCAGTTGTATGCCCCTGGCGGCGGAACAAAACTCGGCACCTCGCACGAAACAATCGACAACGGAATGCACTTCTTTAAGATGAAAGGCAATGAGCTTTTCAAAGTTGCGGTGCGCTCGATGGCGGATATTTCTGCCGAGATGGTTGCGAAGGCGGGCTATTCGTTCGAGGATATCGACCTCGTGATCCCGCATCAGGCAAACCAGCGAATAACTGACGCGGTTGCATCGAGACTTGGCGTACCGGACGAAAAAGTTTATTCGAATATCGCGGAGCTCGGGAACACTTCGTCAGCGTCGATCCCGATCGCGATCGATGAATGTATTCAGTCGGGAAAGATCAAAGAAGGCAGTCTTGTGCTGCTGACGGCGTTCGGCGGCGGTGTGACCTGGGGCGGAACGGTCATCAGATTTTAGACTTTGGAATTTAGATTTTGGATTGCTTAGCGGTCTCGGCCGGGTATGGGTTATCGGAAATGATTGAGACAGGCGAATCCAAAATCCAAAATCCAAAATCGAAAATAGCGTTCGTCTTTCCCGGCCAGGGTAGCCAGGTCGTTGGGATGGGGAAGGATCTTGCTGAGAACTTTCCTGCGGCCAAAGAGATCTTTGAAGAGGCGGATGAAGCACTGGATTTCCCGCTCGCTGCGATGTGTTTCGAAGGGAACGAAAAGGACCTGCAGTTGACCGCGAACACTCAGCCCGCAATATTAGCTTCCTCGGTCGCTGCATATCGCGCAATGGAACGGGAAGGTTTTCCCTTACCGGCATTTGTCGCTGGCCATAGCCTGGGTGAGTATTCGGCGCTGGTCGCGGCGGGGGTTTTGGATTTCGCAGATGCGATTCGCACGGTTCGGAAGCGCGGGACGTACATGCAGGAAGCCGTGCCGGTAGGTGTCGGAGCAATGGCTGCGATACTTGGGCTCGATGTCGAAACGATTGAAAAAGGATGTGCTGAAGCGGCTGAAGGTCAGATCTGCGGCCCGGCGAATATTAACTCGCCGATGCAGGTTGTGATAGCCGGAAACAGCGAGGCGGTTGAGCGTGCCTGCGAGATCTTGAAAGGCAAAGGTGCGAAGCGTGCGATCAAGCTAAATGTTTCGGCCCCGTTCCATTGCGGGCTTATGATGCCGGCCGAGGAGCGACTCGCAGTCGACCTACAAGAACTGCGGTACGGAGATTTTCGGTTTCCGATAGTTCATAATGTCGACGCCGAAGAGAATAATGACGCCGGTTACGTATCGGACGCGTTGAAGCGGCAGGTTTCTTCGCCGGTAAAGTGGCTTCAATCAATACAAAAGCTGCGCGGCCTCGGTGTCGAGAAGTTCTTAGAGGTCGGCCCGGGAAAAGTTTTGAGTGGTTTGCTGAGACAGATCGATCGTGAAGCGGTTTCCGCAAATATTGAGAATACAGAAAGTTTAAGAACGACTTTAGAAACGCTATAAATAGAACAGGAGAACATATGTCAGAAGTTCAGGATAAGATCAAACAAATCATCGTCGACGAGTTGGGTGTCGATGAGGCGGAAGTTACTGAGAATGCGCGTTTTATTGAGGACCTCGGTGCGGACTCGCTCGACCTCGTTGAACTCGTGATGCGCTTTGAAGAGGAATTTGATATCGAGATTCCGGACGAGGACGCAGAAAAGATCCAGAGCGTTCGCGACGCATATGCGTATGTCGAACAACACAAGGGCTAGAAAATAGTAAATCGTAAATTGTAAATAGTCTGTTTCTATTCACGATTTGCTATTTACGATTCACTTCTTATGAGGCGTCGAGTAGTCGTAACAGGACTCGGTTTGGTAACGCCCGTCGGAAACGACGTGCAGACGGCGTGGAGCGCTCTGATGAAGGGCGTGAGCGGCGCGGACTATATCACGAGGTTTGACACCGAAAAGTTTTCGGTCAAGTTCGCGTGCGAGGTCAAAGGTTTCGACCCACTGAGTTTTCTTGACAAGAAAGAGGCTCGGCGTATGGGTGCCTTTACCCACTTTGCGTTAGCCGCTTCGGACGAAGCAGTAAAGCACAGCGGGCTTGAGATCGACGACTCGAACGCCGATATGGTAGGAACCTATATCGGCTCCGGCATCGGCGACTTTTGGGCGATCGAAAGAGAGCACGAGAAACTGCTGAATTCGGGGCCTGACCGCGTTTCACCGTTCTTTATAGTTTCTGCGATCGCGAACCTTGCTGCTGGTAATGTTTCGATCCGCCATGGAGCGAAGGGCCCGAACTCGGCGACGTCGACCGCGTGCTCTGCCGGAGCCCATGCGATCGGCGACAGCTTCCGGTTGATCGAGCGCGGCGATGCGGACGCAATGATCTGCGGCGGTGCCGAAAGCGCGATTACTCCGATGTCTGTTTCGGGCTTTGCTTCGATGCGGGCGCTTTCGACTCGCAACGACGATCCTAAGAGCGCGTCGCGGCCGTTCGATTTAGAGCGTGATGGATTTGTGATAGGCGAGGGCGCGGGAATTCTGATTCTGGAAGAGCTGGAGTTCGCAAAAGCGCGCGGGGCAAATATTCTTGCCGAGATCATCGGTTACGGAATGAGCGGCGACGCGTTTCACGTGACGATGCCGGATGAAACCGGCTCCGGTGCGATCCGCGTTATGGAGCGTGCGATCAAGGACGCCGGGATCTCACCGGACGAGATCGGCTACGTAAACGCCCACGGAACATCGACACCTTACAACGACAAATTTGAATCGCTGGCGATCAAGAAGGTTTTTGGCGATCACGCTAAGAACGGCCTAGCTGTTAGCTCGACGAAGTCTATAACCGGCCACGCGCTCGGTGCCGCGGGCGGGATCGAAGCAGTTTTCTCCGTCCTCTCGCTCAAGGAGAAAAAACTTCCGCCGACCATCAACTACCAGACCCCGGATCCGGATTGCGATCTCGATTACATACCCAACGTCGCACGCGACGCCGAGGTGCAGTACGTTCTATCCAACAGCTTCGGGTTCGGCGGTACAAACGCGTGTTTGTTGTTCAAGCGATACGAGGAATAGAGAGCAGTGTTCGGCGGCCGGAACTGTAGTCAGTAGCGAACGGTTACATTTCTTATACTGACTTCTGAATTCTGAGTCCTGGTTTCTGACCACTGACCACTGACCACTGACCACTGACCACTGACCACTGACCACTGACC
>JBDTMK010000136.1:0-7938 GCA_039934315.1 Pyrinomonadaceae bacterium
ACAGAAATGAAAAAAAGAGGCCGCCAGAAATCTAGTTTCTAGACGGCCTCTTTTCATTTGCGAAATTCCAATCAAGCTTTTCGATCGAAAGCTACGCACTCAAAAGCGACCTGAATTCCGCGACATCGGTTATCGGTTTTTGGCATATGAAGTTCTCACAGACGAAAGCTGTCGGCTTTTGTTCGATCGGTTGCTTCCCCTCAAGCAGTGGCAACTCGTCCGTCGCCGACCCACCGGGAGTCGCGATCACTGCATCCGGTAAATAGGTCCCGAACAGTTCCCGTTCCAACGCATTTCCGCGATGACCGATAATTGCGATCTCTTTCACACGTGATAAATGAAATTCCATCGCCGACAAAGCGCGGCCGAAGCCTTGCGGGTAGCGCGCCAACTGTGCGGCGGCAAGTCTTAGAACAGTCGTCGCAAAACGTTCGTACTTTTCATCGCCGTAAAACTTCGCAAGCCGGAGAAGGACGTCGGCCGCGGCCGAATTGCCAGACGGCGTTGCATTGTCGTAAAAGTCCTTGTTGCGAACGATAAGCTCTTCATGGTCGCTGGATGTGAAAAAGAAGCCACCGCTTTCTTCATCCCAAAATTCAGTGATCATGAGATCGGCAAGACGTTTCGCTTCGCCGAGGTAGAGAAGCTCGCCTGACGCCTGATAGAGCTCGATCAATCCGTCCGCGAGATTCGCGTAGTCTTCGATGTACGCGTTCAGTTTCGCCTTCCCGTCCTTCCATGTGCGCAGGAGCCTCCCATTTCGTTGCAGATTATCTAAAAGGAAGTCGGCATTTCGCCGGGCGACCCCAAGGTAATCGTCGCTTCCTAAAACCGCGGCTGCTTTCGCAAATGCTGAGAGCATCAGACCGTTCCATGCGGTCAGGATCTTTTCGTCACGGAACGGTTTTACTCGCGTTTCTCGATGTTCGAACAACTTCTTTCGACAACGCTCGAGGACCTCACCTAAAGTCGAAACCTCGATTTTCAATGCCGCCGCGGCAGCCTCAAGCTTGTATTTGATCTGAGGAATATTCTTCTCTTCGAAGTTCCCATCTTCCGAAACGTCGTAGTAGAAGTTAAAGATGCGCGCGTCTTCTTCACCAACGATCTCGATAACTTCCGCCGGCGTCCATACGAAGAATTTCCCTTCTTCGCCTTCGCTGTCTGCGTCCTGGGAAGAATAGAAACCGCCGGCGCCGTCGAGCATTTCCCGCTTTACATATTCGAGGGTCTCAACCGCGACACGTTTGAAGAACTCGTCCTGCGTAATTTGAAATAGATGAAGATAGATTCGAATGAGCTGCGAGTTGTCGTAAAGCATTTTCTCGAAATGCGGAACAAGCCAGATCGCGTCCACCGTGTATCGGTGAAATCCGCCGCCAAGCTGATCGAAGATCCCACCTTCAGCCATTTTCCGCGCGGTGAACTTGGCCATTTCCAACGAGCTTTCGTCGCGCGTTCGCTTCCAGTACCGCAGCAAAAATTCGAGCGACATGGAGGGTGGGAACTTCGGAGCCCCACCAAAGCCGCCATTGGTCTTGTCGAATGAACGGCTGAAACTTTTAAAGGCCGACTCAAGCTGATCGGTCGAAAACGGAGCGGAAGAGAATTCGGAAATTCCGGCCCTCCTCAGCTCCCCTAAAATGTCATTAGCAGAACGCAAAAGTTCTTCGCGTTTCTCTCGCCATGCCTCCGAAATACTCACGAGGATCTGTGGCCAGGAAGGCATGTTGTATCGAGGAGCAGGCGGAAAATATGTTCCACCAAAAAACGGGATCTTGTCCGGCGTAATAAAAACGTTCATCGGCCACCCGCCGCGCCCTGTCGTAAGTTGGACAAATGTCATGTAAATCTGATCGACGTCCGGCCGCTCCTCCATATCAACTTTAATGTTGACGAAGTTCTCATTCATGATGCCGGCCGTCGCTTCGTCCTCGAAAGACTCATGCTCCATCACATGGCACCAGTGACATGCTGAATAGCCGATGCTCACCAATAGCGGTTTGTCCTCCGCCGTGGCTTTGGCGAACGCCTCTTCACCCCATGGATACCAATCAACAGGATTGTGCGCGTGCTGCAAGAGGTAAGGGCTCGTTTCTTCGATCAGCTTGTTCGTATATTTCTTGGGACTTTGCATAAGGTTATTCTTTCACCACTAGTGCAAAACACAAAAATATTAGGTGGGAAAGATGTATTGACTATTGGTCTCGGCCCGTAGCTTTTCCCGGATTGGAAATATTCTGATAAGATGCAAACCGTGACTCCACGCTGCATAGCCAAACTCCGACCCGCAGATAAGCGCGCCAATCTTTTCGGCGGCGACTAATTTTCTTCAATCGATTCGTTAAGCGGACGGTCTCGGACCGTCCAAACTATAATTCTCGGTCGCAGACCGCTTGCTTAACCAGAAAGGAGAAATTCATGACACCGACAGCAGAACTTCAATGGCCCAGCATCAAGACTGAACTTCCGGGACCAAAGTCGCGTGCGATCATAGATGCCGACTCGCAATACGTAACACCGAGCTATCCCCGACCCGATTACAAGTTAGTTGCGGATCACGCGAGCGGCGTATGGATAACGGATCCGGACGGCAACGTATTTCTCGATTGCAATGCGGGAGTGGCTGTCTGCTCCACCGGCCATTGTCATCCGGAGATAGTGAAGGCACTTCAACAGCAAGTCAGCGAGCTCATACATCTCTGCGGAACCGATTTTTATTATCGGCACATGCCCGAGCTCGGTAAGAAGCTCAACGAGATCGTTCCGATCAAGGGACCGACGAAAACTCATTTCGCTAACAGCGGCGCCGAGGCTGTAGAAACCGCGCTGAAGCTGGCGATGTATCACACTCGTCGGCAAAAGTTCATCTCGTTCTTCGGCTCGTTTCACGGAAGGACCCTCGGAGCTCTGAGCCTGACCTCGAGCAAGAAAGCTCAGCGGCTCGGATTTATGCGCCAGGCCCTGGACGTCGTGCACATTCCGTATCCGAACAAGTTTCGCCATTTCGTGAGCGAGATGCCGACGGATGAAGAGACGATCACGAGGGACGTCATCAACTGGATCGAGAACCGTCTTTTCAAAACAACGACGCCGCCGGAAGAGGTGGCGGGTATCGTTCTCGAAGTCGTACAGGGCGAGGGCGGTTATATTCCGGCGCCGAAAGCCTTCGTAAAAGAGTTGCGGCGGATCTGCGACGAGAACGGGATCATGCTGATCATCGACGAAGTTCAAAGCGGAATGGGCAGGACCGGCAAGATGTTCGCTCTCGACCACCACGAGGGCGTCATGGCAGACATCATTTGCCTTGCTAAAGGACTTGGTTCTGGAATGCCGATCGGCGCTTGCGTTGCTAGTGCGGACGTCATGGACTGGCACAAGGGCGCACATGCATCCACGTTCGGCGGTAACCCGGTCGCTCTGACAGCAGCGTTAAAAACGATCGAGCTGCTGCAAGGCGGCCTTGTCCAAAATTCGAAAACGGTTGGAGCTTATCTCGAGGATGGCCTGCGAAAGCTGCAGGATAAATACGATGTCATCGGCGACGTTCGCGGGATGGGAATGATGCTCGGCGTAGAATTCGTGAAGGACAAAAAGAGCCTCGAGCCGGCTCCGGAACTCCGAGACAAAATTGAATATGCGTGCTACGAACGGGGACTCATTATTCTCGGCTGCGGTTCCAACTCCATTCGCTGGTCGCCTCCGCTGATCCTAAGCAAAGAAAATGTGGACGTCGCATTGCAGATATTCGATGAATCAATCGCAGCGTCGATCTAACGCTTCTCGGCCGCCGAAAGATAACTGACGGAGGCGATTGTGCTCGTGGGCGAGCTTGCTAGCGGCCGTGGAAGTGCCCGGCAGGAGTTTCAGAAAAGAGGTCGTGAGCTCTCGATCGTATGGTAGAAATGGCGGGAGTTGCCAGAGAATCGGGCCGAGCTTTTTTCCCCACAGCAGGACACCGGACGCAAAGAAATTCGCGAGCGGCTGCCGGATTTCTTTTAGCTTTTTCCGATGCGTGACGTACATCGGCCACTTTATAGCGAACACAAAATCGTCCGGAGTTTCGGCATGCAATTTCATGTAGCTCGAGGGCCGCTGCAATGAATAGAACGTGCCGTTGATCTCGATCGAATTCATTTGGCGACTCGCATAGTCGAGCTCGCGTTTTTGTAGCAGGCCCTTCGGATAAAACTCACCTCGACACAATTTATAATTCCAGCCTGAGATGCCGATACGGAGGCCGTAGGTCACTGGAAGAGTTTTTACCAAAACAAGAAGGTCCGGCGAGAAAAACACGCCGGACCCCGTCTCAGTTGCGGCCTATCCTTAGCCCTTGGCTTTCTTGATCTCTTCGATGAGGACAGGAACGGCTTCGAAAAGATCGCCGGCGATCCCGTAGTCTGCAATGTCGAAAATCGGCGCTTCGGCATCCTTATTGATCGCAATGATCGTGCCCGCATTCTTCATTCCAACAATGTGCTGGATCGCTCCTGAAATACCGAGGGCAAGGTAAACCTTAGGGGCTACCGTCTGGCCCGACGACCCGATCTGTCGATCGATCGGCAGCCAGTCTGCATCACATATGGGTCTCGAAGCTGCAAGATCCGCGCCGAGAGCGTCCGCCAGCTGTTGGGCGAGGGCGATGTTTTCCTGCGATTTGATACCGCGGCCAACTGCGACAATTATCTCGCTCTTTGTCAGATCGACTGACGCCCTGGCCTCCTGGAACGGATCCTCAGGTTTCATGCGGATCTCGCCCACGTTTACATCCATCGTTTCCACCGAAGCGGTTCCTTTTGCAGCGTTGTCACCGCGGAAGGAGCCCGACTGGAAAGTGATGAAATAAGGAGCGTCGCCGCCGATCGTAACGTCTGCGTCGAGTTTGCCCAGAAAGATGCGCCGGCTCAAGACAAGCTTGCCGCCTTCATTTTGATAACGGATGCAGTCGCCGACCATCTCGCGGCCTAAACGGGCTGCGACCTTCGGTGCGAAGTCGCGGACCTGATAGGTGTGCGACATGACGACGAACTTTGGCTTGATAGTATTTACGACCTGCTCCCACGCGTCCGCGTATCCATCCGGCGTGTATGTCCCAAGTTTTTCATTCCTGGCGACGATAACTTTTTCAAGATCGTACCCGGCAATCTCATGTGCAAGTGCACAATCCTTATCGCACGGAATAATAGCGGAGACCTTTAGCCCGAGGTCCTTCGCAATGCTCTGCGCCGCCGTTACCGCCTCAAGCGAGGTCTTGTTCAGGGTGCAATTTTTATGCTCGATGAAAACGAGAATCTCACTCATAAAATATGGACAACTCTACAGAAAATCGAAAAAAAAGTATGACAAAATCGCCGGAGGTTGGCAAATGTCGCGTGTCCGGCGGCAGCACCGTTTGGTGACCGCCGCGCGGCTTATGAAAAATGAATTGTCTTTAAATTAGAAAGCGCGTATTTTTCTTACACCAAGCTTTATCTTTTAGTTGTGTATTGAGCCACTGGTCGGGGTACGGACTGTCGACCTGAGGCTAGTCTTTACTAGTAGACAGAAATGATCACTGGAGGGAATGTTGTGAAAATATCTACCATGGGAACGAGGATTTTTGTTTCCGCTATTTTGTTTTACGTGCTTCTTTTTTCAGCGAACCAAACCGCCTTTTCACAGTACGAGTGTGAGCCGAACGGAATGAGCGAGGTTCGTACGGGCGGCATCGCAGCTGGTGACCCGACCCAGACGAGCCGCGTCTTTCGTGATGGTATTCCGTCGAGTTGTGCCGGCGGTGTTCCGACGTCAGCACCGGTCGCCGGCAGTTACAGATTCGATCAATACAGCTTTACCAATCCGACTGGACTTCCGGCTTGCGTCACGGTTGAGCTGGACGCAACCGCGTGCGGCGGGACGGCCAATAACTCGACACAAATAAACGCATATTCGCCGACGTTCAATCCGGCGAACGTCTCGACAAACCTCGTCGGCAAGCCGGGCTTTAGTACGATCGCCACCGGGTCACTAGGTTTCTCGATCGCAGCCGGGGCGTCTTTCACTGTTGTCGTACACGAAGTTGTGGCGGGCGGCGGCTGTGCTAACTACTCTATCCGCGTCACCTATCGTACCGGCTGCCGACAGTCCGGATTCGATCGTTCTAATGATGGCAAAGCCGATCCGACCTACTTCCGCCCGAGCACGGGAACATGGGAAGTTCTCAATTCAGCTGGCGGAGCTGACTCGCGGCTCTTCGGATTGAATGGCGACATAATCACCCCGGGCGACTACACCGGCGATGGCCAAACCGACGTCAGCACCTATAGAGCGTCCGTCAACACATGGTTCTTCGCGACGGACCAGAGCTCGCCACAAACGAGCGTTACGTACGTGCCATGGGGCGTAGCAGGGGATATTCCGGTTCCGGGCGACTACGATCGCGATGGTAAAACAGACGTAGCTGTCTGGCGTCCGAGTGATGGCGTCTGGTATATCCTGCGATCAGGTACCAACACGGCCCAGTTTCAAAAGTGGGGAGTCAGCGGTGACACACCTATCACGGGCGATTACGATGGCGATTTGATCGGGGATTATGCCGTCGTGCGTCCAGCGAGTGGAAACTATCGTTGGTACATCCTGGACAGCAATTTCAATACAGGATTCCAGTTGGGATGCCCGACCACGGGTCCTATCTGCAACCAGGGCATTCCCTTTGGCCTTACAACCGACCGTCCCGTATCAGGTGATTTTGACGGAGATCTAAGAACGGACGTGGCGGTTTGGCGGCCGACGGATGGGAACTGGTACTTCTGGCGGAGCGGCACTTCGACGGTCGGAAACACGCCGGGAGCAACTATAGGTTCTTATCAATTTGGACTTGCGGGCGATATTCCGCAACCGGCCGACTATGATGGCGATAAGAAGACGGACTTCGCTATCTTCCGTCCAGCTTCCGGAACATGGTGGATCATCAACAGCGCTGGAAATACCTTTACCGTGGCACAGTGGGGAATGGCGACTGACGAACCTGCAACCTCGCCTTACCGGATCTCAAATCCGTAAGCTTTAAAAACCAGAAAGGATCGGAGAAATCCGATCCTTTCTTTCTTCAGCTTGTCCTTTTGCCTTTACAGAACCCGGATCTCATTCTTCAGCTTCTCAACCAGTTCAACGGCGCCTGCCTTCACATCTCCATTTCCGAGCATTTGTGTCTGCTTCGTCTTCAAAGGCATATAAACTTTTTCGATTGTCGCCGCGGAAGCGAACGGTTCGATATTAGGTGTTACATCGCGGATCTCTTTCTTCTTCGCCGCCATGATTCCTTTCAATGAGGCGTAGCGGATCTGTGAGATTCCGGACTGGATGGTAAGCAGCGCCGGCAGCTGATAAGCAAACCACTGATACCACCCGCTCTCAAGCTCGCGCTTTACGCGCAAGCCGCCATTGAGCGAGCCGCGGTCGACTTCGATAACGATCGTCGCGTGAGGAATGCCAAGGAGCTCGGCGAGGATCACACCAGTCTGTCCGTAGCTTGCGTCGTCGGACTGCAAGCCTGCGAAAACGAGGTCCGCGTTCTCTTCGCGAATCGCATCCGCAATAGCTTTTGCGATCTGGTAGGACGAAAGTTTGTTCGCCTGGTCGTGGATAACATGAATCGCGCGATCTGCTCCGCGGGCAAGAGCGTCTTTAATAACCGTCTTTGCACCCTGCGGCCCAAGCGAACAAACGATCACTTCGCCGTCGCCCTTTGCTTCTTTCAATCTCAGAGCTTCTTCAAGTGCGTAACCGTCAGATTCGTTGGTCTGCTGCGCGACGTCAGCTTCGTTGATCCACTTTTCATCAGGCCCGATGCGCAATACGGCATCTTTGTTCGCGACCTGTTTCATTAAGACGATGATCTTCATTTCAGTGGTCAGTGGTCAGTGGTCAGTGGTCAGTGGTCAGTGGTCAGTGGTCAGT
>JBDTMK010000137.1:0-7901 GCA_039934315.1 Pyrinomonadaceae bacterium
GCGAAGCTTTTGGTTTTCAACATCCTGAGCCGAAAGTGATCGAGATGACGGCCGAACAAAACGATATTGTCGTCAAGGGTATGTGGGGTGTTGTGAACAACGGCGGCACCGGTGCGGGCATTCGAATTCCCGGATTTGAGATCGCCGGGAAAACCGGAACGGCGCAAGTTGCCTCGCTCGGTAAGGACGTGGGAGCGAACAAGGACCACGCGTGGTTCGTCAGCTTTGCTCCAGCGTTTAAGCCTGAGATCGCCGTGATCGCACTTATTGAAAACTCAGGATTTGGCGGCTCCAACGCCGCACCCGCAGTGAAAGGAATTTACGAAGCATATCTGACCAAGAAGGGATTCGTTCCACCGACCGACCCGAACCTCGCCGCAAAGCGTTAAGCCATGGTAGCAATAATCGAAAAGCGGGACCTGCGTGATTTTGACTGGCTGACAACATTCCTGGCCGTGGCGATCGCGTGCTTTGGAATCTGGCAGATACACAATGCGTTGCCGACAGAGAGTTATTGGACAAAGCAGATCATCGGCTTGTGCATTGCAGTGGTAGCGTTTCTGGTCGTTGCCTTTAGCGACTACCGCCGGATCATCGAGCTGGCGCCGTTCTTCTACGGTTTCGGTTTAATTTTGCTCGCCCTGGTTCTGTCACCGTTAGGCGTCGAAGTGAATGGTCAGCAGGCATGGCTCAAGCTTCCGATCGTCGGTCAGTTCCAGCCATCGGAGTTTGTAAAGATCCCGACGGTGCTGATGCTCGCAAAGTATTTCGGTGGTCGCAAATCCGGAGCACTCAGCCTGCGAGAAATAATAGTCGGGGTCGCGATCCTCGCGGGACCCGTTGGATTGATCATGCTCGAGCCCGACGCCGGACAAGCGTTGACGTATTTCCCGATCCTCGCCGCCGTATTGTTTTTGTCTGCGATCCAGATCCGCTATGTCGTGGTCGTGCTTCTGGCGGCGGCTGTGTTTGTTCCGGCCAGCTACTACGTCGGAGTCCACACGGGTGTCATCAAACGATATCAGCAGGAACGCATCAACGCGGTCCTCGACCCGGAAAGTGTCGATCCGAAAGGCTACGGCTATCACACGATGCAGTCGATAATCACGGTCGGCAAAGGCGGGCTGTCCGGGATCAAGGGCGACCCGGAAACGTCCCAGAGCGTGTTGAAGTTTTTGCCCGAGCCGCACACGGATTTCATCTTTGCCGTCACCGCGGAGAACACCGGCTTCATCGGATGCGTTTCGCTTTTGATCGCTTACGCTTTGCTGTTATCGCGGCTGATTGCCGGAGCGCGCTCAGCTTCTGAGCGGCCGGGCATGCTTGTTATAATGGCGATTACAACGGCGATGGTGTTTCAGATATTTATCAATGTCGGCATGGCACTCGGATTTCTGCCGGTTATCGGTGTGCCGCTGCCGCTCATGAGCGCCGGGCTTTCAGCGATCTTGTCGACATTTATTGCTATTGGATTTGTCGTCAGCGTGAAAATGCGGCGATTTGTGAATTAACTACGAATTGTGAGCTGTGAACTGTGACTGTGGATACTACGGTTGTGGCTTGCAGCTCATTATTCATACTTAAAAGTTAGAAGGCTTTATGGCGAGAGAAAGAAAAATTGTCGAACGCGAAGTAAGATCGGTCGCGCCCGACCGGAGCTGGTCGTTCAAGTTTACGTGGCTCGCGATGTCGCTGCTGCTCGCGGTCGCAGCGGGTGCGCTGAGCGGAATCTTGTTTTCGTATTACCTCAACAACTCGCGTTACTCGGTTGAAGTTTCGGCGCTTGCAACTTATCGCCCGCCGCAGGTCACGACCATCTACGCGGACGACGGTGAGACCGTCCTCGCCGAGTTTGCGATCGAAAAACGCATTCCGATAAAAGAGCAGGACATCCCGCAGAATGTCGAGGATGCTTTGATCGCAATCGAGGACAATCGCTTTTACGATCACATCGGCATCGACCCGTACCGCATTGCCGGTGTCGTAGTTAAGAATCTAACCGGTGGCCGGCTCGAGGGCGGCTCGACTATCACGCAGCAACTTGCGAAAAACCTTTTTCTATACAAGGACCAGACCTATTCGCGCAAGGTTAATGAGTGGGCGGTGGCGTTGCAGATCGAGCGGCTATATACAAAGCGGCAGATACTCGAGATGTATATGAATTATGTTTTTCTCGGCGCCGGTGCCTACGGTTTCGAAGCCGGTGCGCGAACGTATTTCGGAAAGCCGCTGAAAGAATTGAGTCTTGAGGAAGCTGCGCTGCTCGCCGCGATACCGAAATCACCCGAGTACTCGCCGACGCGCAATATGGAAAAGGCGAAGACGCGTCGCGACATTGTACTCGATCAGATGGCGAAGTATTTTCCTGATCGCTATTCGGAATCTACCGTTAGCAATGCAAAGGCAAAACCGATCAAGCTTGCCGACACGGCTTACTACCAATCGCTGCCGAAATCGACGGCGTGGGATTATCCGGTGGAGGAGATCCGTCGCTATCTCGAAGACGAATATACAACGCGTGTTGCGCAGGGCGGGCTAAAGGTTTACACGACGATCAACGTCGAGGCGCAGAAGATCGCGACAAAAGTAATTCGCGAGCGCCTGCGTACTTTTGATAAAGGTCGCCGCTGGCGTTCCGATTACCAGAACATTTTGGTCGACGCGGATAATCAACCGCTGACGGACCCGAAGGAGATCGAAAACAAACTTTCGTCGTATAAGCACGCGGACTGGTATGGCGACGACTACGAGGAAGGCGAATACATCAAAGGCCTCATTGTGAAAGTGAATCCGGGCTCAGATGAGGTCGGCGTGCGTTTCGGTAAATATAAGGCGGTGATCACCGGGGCCGACATGGGTAGGAGCGGGAAACGCCCGCGCGAAGAGCTGAAGGTCGGAGTTCTTCCCGAGTTTGTGGTAAAGAAAGTCGACAACGAAAATCGCATACTGCAGGTTGAGCTTTCGCAGGTTCCTGAAATTCAGGCGTCGCTAGTCTCGCTAAATGCGCACACCGGCGAGATCGCATGCATGGTCGGCGGTTACGATTTTCACACCAATAGATTCAACAACGCCACGCAGGGGCTCCGGCAAACGGGTTCGGCCTACAAGCCTTTCATCTACACGGCGGCCGTCGAAGACGGAATGACGCCGGACATGCTGGTCAGCGGCGCACCCATAAAGCGGGGCGGATGGATGCCGCACAACTACGACGGAAGTACGAGCCACCCGAACGTTCCGATGAGGATCGCTCTCGCGAAGTCTTACAATCTTGCCGCAGTTCACCTGCTTGAGCAGGTCGGAATTCAGGCGGGCGGGCAGATGGTTAGAAGATTCGGAATCACGAATCCAATGGCGCCCAGCTTACCGTCGGCGCTCGGCGCCAGCGAAGCTTCGCTTTTAGAAATGACTTCGGCTTATTCTTCGTTTCCGAACAAAGGTATCCGCGTTACGCCGCACTTGATCCGCAAGGTCTACAGCCGTGACGGGACGCTGCTCGAGGAGTGGAAGAATACGACGTCTAAAGTTACCAGCGAGTATGTAGCTCTTACGATGGTCGATATGATGCGAGGTGTGACCGGCCCCGGCGGCACGGCCGCGGGTGCACAGGCGGGAGGGCAGCCGCTCGCTGGCAAGACGGGTACTGTGAACGATCACACCGACGTCTGGTTTATCGGCTACACGCCGACTTATGTAACCGGCGTATGGATGGGAAACCCTGAGAAGAAGGAGAACCTCGGCTCGTACATGACGGGCGGCCATGGAGCCATGCCGTACTTCAATGCATTCATGAACGCGTACATGAAGGACAAGCCGAAGGAAACTTTCCCGAGCCCTCCGCCGATACCTAAGGAAGTCAAAACGTTGATCGAGCGGAACAAGCGTGAAGAGCTCGAGAAACTAGAAAAGGCAGACCAGGCCGCTATCAAATCGGGCGCAGTTTCGGCAGGTGCAACTACTTCGACCGGAGCCGCTGCCGATCCCGGTGTAACGACCGGCGGGGCGGATTCGCCTGCGGGCGGAACGGATGCGCCGAAAACGAATCCGGCCGGTGATAATCCTCCGGTCACGAAACCCGTTATCACGCAGCCACCGGCTCGCAATCCCGAGCCGCCCCCGGCCGATGTGCCCGAAGGGAAAAAGCGGAAAGGGAAAAAAGGCGACGGTTAGATCGACAAAAGGTCGCTGAGAGGAGATAGGCTTTTCTGCCTTTCTCCTTTTTATTTCGGTCGCGGGAAATTAAACTTCGTACAGCAATTTGCGTAGAAAAACCTATCAGAAGAAACCCGGTTTTATTCCTCACATTTCTTATGAACACACGGAAATCAATTTCACTCGTCTCTCTGTTGCTTGTACTCGCCTTCAGTTTCAGTCTCCAGGCCCAGCAGCCTGCGACGCAGGCGACGCCAGTCGAGATCAAGATTGCTCCGACCGCATTCGATCCGTATGCCGGTCAATATGAGGATGCTGCGAACCTTGGCGGGACGATCTTTTCGTTCTATCGTGACGGCGATAAGTTCTACATTCAGGTCACGAATCAGGATGCCATTGAGATCTTCCCGAGCGCTTCAAATATGTTCTTTCTGAAAACGATTCCCGCCGACGCAGAGTTTGGGCGAGACGCGTCGGGCCGTGTGACCGGAATGATCTGGCGGCAAGGTGAGCAGCAGTTTTCTACCAGGAAGATCGCCGATAAGCCTGCCAAAGATACTCGCGTCACATATAAACGAACCGAGGCAAAGATACCGATGCGTGACGGCGTCAAACTCTTCACCGTGATCCTCACCCCGGAAGGTCAAACCGAGAATCTACCGATCTACATAGAACGCACGCCGTACGGCGTTGCCGGATGGAACGGGGGACGGCTGAACGGAGCTAAGCCGGAACTTGTGAAGGATGGATACGTCTTCGTCTTTCAGGACATCCGCGGCCGCGAGGATTCGGAGGGTGTGTTCGAGATGCTTCGTCCGCCACGCGACAAGCGAGACCCGAAGTCGATCGACGAGAGCACCGACACGTACGACACGATCGAGTATCTTCTTGAAAACGTGCCGAAGAACAACGGCCGTGTTGGGATCTGCGGCGTCAGCTATCCCGGTTGGCTCGCGGCGGTCGCGTTACTCGATCCGCATCCGTCATTGAAAGCATCGTCGCCACAAGCACCTGTCACGGATCTCTGGATGGGTGATGATTTTTCTCATCACGGGGCACTTCGTCAGACGTACGCGCATCAGTGGGCGGTCCCACTCGAAGCGGCGAAGAAGGGCGGCGACATCGAGTTCGGCGACGCGGATCTTTACCAGTGGTATATGGGTGCAAAGAAGATGTCGGATCTCGCCGTGGATCTCGCGACGAAATCACATTCGTGGAAAGCGTTCCTCGAGCATCCGTCTTACGACTCGTACTGGCAGGCGAAGGCGGCAAATCTTTATATCAAGGGCACGAGCGTTCCAACTCTGATCGTCGGTGGATGGTGGGACCAGGAAGACATGTACGGTCCGCTTGCTCTGTATAAGTCGCTCGAGAAAACCGACAACGATCACCAGGTGAATCTCGTGATGGGTCCGTGGAATCACGGCGGTTGGGGCGGCCGAGGCCGAAAGCTTCAGAATGTTGATTTCGGCAGCGACACGGGAAAATACTTTCGCTCGGAGATCCTCGCACCATTCTTCGCTTACCACCTGAAAGGCAAAGGCACGCTCAAGCTGCCCGAAGCTTCGATCTTCCGTTCCGGAGTGAACAAGTGGATGGCTTACGATTCATGGACGCCGAAGGGCAGCTTCGAGCAACGCGGAATTTATCTCCATGCGTCGGGCAAGCTTTCATTCGAGAAGCCGAATGATAAAGCGGAAGCTTTCGATTCGTATGTGTCCGATCCGGCGAATCCGGTTCCTTACCGCAAGCGTCCCATACTGCCGACATACGGCCAGGGCTCGACGTGGTACACGTGGTTGGTCGACGATCAGAGCTTTATCGTCGATCGGAAGGATGTTCTTTTGTGGAAATCCGATCCGCTCGGCGACGACGTGACGATTACGGGTGACATCATGGCCGATCTATATGCATCGACGAGCGGGACCGACAGCGACTGGGTGGTGAAGCTGATCGATGTATATCCTTCAGATGATCCGTCGCTGGCGAACTACGAATTGATGGTCGCGGACGAGATCTTTCGCGGACGTTATTTGAAGAGTTTTGAGAAAGCTGAACCGCTGACGCCGAACGCTGTGAATAAGTTTGCGATCGACATGCGGGCGAATGATCACACGTTCAAGAAAGGACACCGGATCATGGTAGAGGTACAGAGCACGTGGTTCCCGCTGTACAATCGCAATCCGCAGAAGTTTGTGCCGAATATTTTGAAGGCGGAGGAAAGCGATTTCCAGAAGGCGACTCAGAAGATATACCGCTCCGCGAAATATCCGTCGCATATCAACGTGAATGTTGCGCGTTGAGGATGAAGGATGAAGGATGAAGGATGAAACGCTTCGTTACTTCTTGCGTGCTTTTACCTTCCGCACGACCGTAACCAGAATAGAAATCAGTTCGTCAGTTTCGGTTTTGAGGTTCTCTAACTTCTGCGAAGGAACGTAAGAACCTCGGGCCAAGAGATCGAGCCAATAGTCGCTTTCGTCGAGTTCTTGAAGAGCTCCTTCAAGTTTGCTGATGAAATCCGCGTCCGACTTGGCCCGACACGCTTCTCTATACTGTGCTCCCGGTGACGTTCCTGAGCGAGCCAGTTGCCGACCGATTATTTGCGCGGATCCATAGCTAGGCAGCGAATCGTAAAGGCGTAGTATGCGCAATCCGTACTCTCTCAGACGGGTTCTGAGGTCTACAGGATCTGTGGAGCGTGGGAGCTCATCGTTCATCCTTCAGCCTTCATTCTTCATCCTTCAGCTCATCCTTCCGTGAATCTTCCCAAATAATACGGCAACATCTTTCGCCACCACGGCCAGTCGTGCGCGACGTCGTGGCCCCAGAGTTCGAGGAGGTGCGGGATCCCTTTTGAATGAAGTATGTCGGAGAGCTCGCGGCTGCGGTCGGGCGCTTCGTACGAGCCTTGGCCTGAGACGATAACGATCGAGTCTGCTTGTCGTAGACGCGGAAGATGATAATCGTCGTTCAGGTTCTTCATATACATCGCCGGGTTATTGAAGTAGACATTGTCGTCATAGAACACTTTGTCGAGGTAGTTGTAGATGTCGTAACTTCCGCTCATCGCGATGGTCCCGCGAAATTGATCGGAGTGTTTGAAATATGTGTTCGCCGCCAGAAATGCGCCGAGGCTCGCGCCCGTGGTCAACGGCTTCGCATCATCTCCGCATTCGTTACGGATCAGCGGAAGCACTTCTTGCATAATGTAATTGTCGTAGCGCTCGAGCATCTCAACCTTCCACGCCGGATGCGATTCGCGATTCAGCAAGCTGTACTTGTTCACGGAGTTGATCGAGTACGCGCGGATCTTACCCGCTTCGATGAGATCCTTGATCGCATCGACCAAATGAAATCGTTCGTACTCAAGATAGTCGGCGGCCGCGGTCGGGAACATCAGCAGAGGATAGCCCGCGTGTCCGTATGCCACCAGCGGCATATCCATATTCAGATTGTGGCTGTACCACGAGGTAATGTCTCTTCTCATAGATTTAGCGACGGAGGAAAAAACCAAGGTCAAGAACCGCAGGACACTATTCACTTGAAAAAATTCACTAGTCATTGAATCTTCAGTGGGTAGTTGATAGTTTCAAGTGGATAGTCAAATAGGTCTACTTCGTGACGGTTATCTCTCTGGTCGTCGAATTGTATCCGCCGTTGTCGACGAGACCGCCGTCTTCGTCAACGAGCTCGAGCTTGATAATGTGCTTGCCCGCGGTCCAGCCGGACAACCAAATGGGTGCCCACTT
>JBDTMK010000138.1:0-7880 GCA_039934315.1 Pyrinomonadaceae bacterium
GTGCTTGCCGGACATCATCGCCGAGATCGTCGATGTCTTCAATACCGATCGACATTCGGATCAGCCCGTCGGAGATTCCCGCCGCGGCCCTTTCTTCAGGGGAGATCGCAGCGTGGGTCATCAATGCCGAAGGCTGCACAATGGTTTCGACCCCGCCCAGAGAAGTCGCAAAAGTGCAGAGCTTTACATTATTTACAAACGTTTTCGCGGCTTCGGCGTTCTCGAGATCCATGCTAACCATTCCCCCAAAACCGCTCATTTGCGACTTGGCGATATCGTGGTTTCGATGCGATTCGAGTCCGGGGAAGTAAACTGCTTTTACCTTGGGATGATCGGCTAACATATGCGCTAATGCGAATGCATTGGCGTTATGGCGTTCCATTCTCAGTGCCAGAGTCTTGATACCGCGCATCACGAGCCAGGCGACCTGGGGAGCGATGTTTCCGCCGAACAATTTACTCGGACCATGACGCGCTTTGTCGACGATATCCTTTCTTCCGACGAGCAGTCCTGCCGTCAGATCGCTGTGACCGCCTAAATATTTTGTGGCGCTGTGTACGGAGATGTCGACTCCGATCTGCAGAGGCCGTTGGTTATAAGGAGTCGCGAAGGTGTTATCGCAGACCGTGGCAATTCCCAGTTCTCGAGCTGTGCCGACGACCGCCTTAAGATCGGTGATCTGGACGAGCGGGTTCGAAGGAGTTTCGAGCCAGAAGATCTTTGTATTTTCCTGAGCCGCAAGCCTGTAATTCTCGGCATTTGTGGCATCGACAAACGAAGTGCTGATGCCAAGATCGCTTAGATAACGGAAGAGATTCGTTGCAGTCGAATACATCGACTCCGGAGCGACGATGTGATCACCCTGCACGGCAAAAGTCAGAACGGAAGCCGAGATCGCTGCCATCCCTGAGGCAAACGCGAGAGCGTCTTCGCCGGCTTCGAGTTCGGCGATAGATCGCTCAAGAGCTTCTTGGGTAGGATTTCCGAGACGCCCATAATAGTAACCGGGTTTCTCGTCGTTATGGATCGCGATGCCCTCGTCGGCGTCCGAGAACGCAAACACTGACGCCGAGTAAACAGGGACCGAAACGGCACCGTGGTTCTTAGTGCGATCTTCGCCGGCGTGGACCGCCATCGTCTTGAATGATTTATCGCTCATCGTAATGGTAGAGAAGGTTCAGAATTTCTCTTCATACTAGGTTTCTTTTCAGGCATGCGCAATTCTCGAGTGCCGTTCGGGTGTACTGGATGGAGGGATATTCATATATATGAGAACACATATATGAATATCATACATATATCGTCTGCCATATGTTTTATTGAAGTAAATGGTCTCAGTTATGCTATCTTTCCCGCATGAACCCCGAAAACATTCTCGCTGGAACTGCTTCCCTATTCACCGCGCTCGGTGACAAGACCCGCCTGCGGCTTCTTAATCTCATTCGCGATCGAGAGATTTGCGTTAGCTCGTTTACCGGCACGCTCGGTCATAGCCAACCGCTTATCTCAAGGCATCTGGCCTACCTACGTAACAGCGGGATCGTTGAAGCGAGGCGGGACGGTAAATGGATGCATTACAGCCTGTCAAAATCCCTCGACGAAAATACCGCCCGGCTTCTCTTCGAACTTTTCCGGTGGATGGAAACTCAGGAGGGGTTACGGCTTGACCGCGAGAAGTATCGTGAGTCATACGGACCGGCTGACAAACGGGTGGAAGTAAAGCCGAAAATTTTGCGTACGCGTCGAACATCTAAAGCCAAGGTTTCGGTCCAACAGTCATTCGATATTCCCCAACCTAAAGACGAATCCGACTACGAGGATCGGTACGAGCTGGCGGTTCATCACAATGAGCTTGAAGATTTCCTGCTCTAGGCGAACATCAAACGCCTTGGGGTATGGACAGTGGCGGCAGCCGTTGTTGCAGCAGTAGCCGCGATTTAGCAGAAATCTTTCGGTCAACACCATCAATCCGTCTTCGAAATAATAATCCTGGCCTTCGACAATTCTTGCCGCCGCAGTTCGTTCACTGATCCTCCGATAACACGCGAGGAACTCCTTGTTTCCTTCGGCTCCGGTGATCGGAGATTCGATAACCCCGCAACTCTTTAATCCAAGTTGATCGGCAAACGAGCTCACCTCTTTCACGACCCGTTGATGCTTTTCGGTCTCCCGGACAATCCCACCCTTTCCGACTTCGCCTTTGCCGACTTCGAATTGCGGCTTTATTAAAACGACGACCCTTCCGCCGTCGCGCACTAAGTCCGTCAAGGCCGGCAGGATCTTCGTCGCCGAGATAAACGACACGTCCATCACAACGAGGTCGAACAGACTTTGGAAGTCCGTAGGCTGGAGTGAGCGCGCATTGGTGTTTTCACGAACCTCCACGCGAGCGTCGTTTCTTAATTCCCACACCAACTGATTAGTGCCGACATCGATCGCGACGATGGAGGCCGCGCCATGCTGCAAAAGGCAATCGGTAAATCCGCCCGTCGAAGAACCGACATCGAGGCATGAATATCCGGTCGGATCGATATGGAACCTCTCAAGCGCGGCTTCGAGTTTCAGGCCACCGCGGCCAACGTAACGCGACTCAGCTGTCTGGCCTTTGATGCGGATCGCCGATCCCGGCTCGAATTGCTCCGACGCCTTATCCACCCGCTTTTCGTCGACGAGCACAACTCCCGCCATGATCATCGCCTGCGCCTTCGCGCGAGATTCGGCGAAACCCCGTTCCGCAAGCAGTTTGTCTATGCGCTCTTTCTTCATCGATCAAATAAAAGGAAAGTAAAAACCCGGCATCTGAAATTCTAATTTTGTTGTTCGTTTGAGAATGCGATTCCAGGTGATATTTTAGCTTACGATAAGAGCCTGACTTATGGACACTGCAGCAAAAAGTACGGGGTTCGCGAAGTTCGCGTGGTTCACGCTTGCCTACAACATCCTCGTGATTCTGTGGGGCGTCTTTCTGCGAGCATCAAAGTCCGGCGACGGTTGCGGTCAGCATTGGCTCACTTGCCAGGGCGAGATCATACCGTCCGCACCCGAGCTAAAGACCATCATCGAGTTCTCGCATCGAATGACGACGGGACCCGCATTCGTGCTTGTGCTGATCCTAATGGTCTGGGCATTTCGTCGATTTGAAAAGGGCAGCGCGGTTCGCAAGGTTGCAGTTGCATCGGTCGCGTTTATCGTGTCGGAAGTTCTGATCGGCGGCGTGCTCGTCCTCACAGGTAATACTGCAGAAACACTCACCGCTGAACGGCCGTTTCTCGCCGTCGGACACCTGATCAATAGTTTCCTGCTGCTCGCGTCGCTGACCCTCACGGCATGGTTCGCAGGCGGGAGCAGAACAATGACATTCGCTGACCGACGCAAACCGATCCTGCTGCTCGCTCTCGCCACGGTCGCGATACTTCTCGTCGGCACCAGCGGCTCAGTCGCGGCGCTGAGCAGCATGTTGTTCCCCTCAGCATCACTTACCGAAGGATTTGCCAGGGACTTCTCCGCCGGCTCGAACATTCTGCTCAAGCTGCGAGTCAGCCACCCCATCCTTTCGATAATGACGGGCATCTATTTGGTATTTCTTGCCGGATGGTTGAGCGCGTTGTCGGGCAGAGAAGAGAGGATAAAGCGCTCGTCGAATATTCTTACGATCATCGTTATCGTTCAGATCGCGTTCGGAGCCCTGACCCTACTCACACTGGCGCCGATCGTGATGCAGGTTGGACATCTGCTTCTCGCCGACTTGCTTTGGATCTCGTTCATTCTCCTCTCCGCGAATTTTCTTTCTCGCCCTGAAAATCCCTAGCTTAGACCTCTCCATCAAGCATCAGTCTTAACAAGTGTCTCGAGCGCTTCCTGCAGTTCTATTCGCTTGTTTTCGATTTCTCCGTCATTTGTTTCAGCGGGTACGTAGACCGGCTCTCCGATTATGAAGCGGGCTCGAGTGAAAGGTTTTGGGATCTGCATTCGATCCCAGCTGTTAATCGTCCAGAAGCGCGAACACGCGACACTGAAAGGCAGGATCGGGTTTCCCGTTTTTTTCGCAAGGATGATCGGGCCGGGTTTTGCCGCATACCTCGGCCCGCGCGGGCCATCGACAGTAAATGCCATCGGCAGTCCGTTCCGCATATGACGGATCATCTCAACGAGAGCCTTTACGCCGCCGCGGCTCGAGCTTCCACGCACGGTTCCGAAGCCGAACCGCTTCAGAAAACGCGCTATGTATTCCCCATCGAGGCTTTGCGAGGTAATGACAACTATCCCGCGGTCTCGTAAATAGTACGTACCGGCAAAGATCCGGTCGTGCCACAAACAATATATAGGCTGCCGGCCGTCGGCCTTTAACGCATCGAGATTTTCCTGGCCGATCGTTTCCCAACGGATCGTCGAGCCGATGAGTTTGATCGCGACGTAAAAGGCCCGATCGGCAATGCGGATCAACATCCGATCGCGAAACGAGTATTTGTCGAGGGATTCTAGCTGGTAGGCTTTTCTGGTTTCGTCGGGCACAGATAGGCAATAAGTAACAATTCAGGTTATTATTTGCAACAACGTCAAATAGCACATCGTAGTAAAATTTTGGCGGCAACGCCCTTTATGCACCGACGAATTCTGATCATTGACGATCACGACGACCTTGCCACAGCCCTCGAGGAAGTATTTGAGGCGATGGGTCACTCAGTTGCTCTCCTGCAAAGCAGAGCCGACGCGCTCGAAGTCCCCGACTTTGATAACTTTGACCTGGTTATTACCGACCTCGATGTTCAATCGACGCGATCTCCACATCTCAACGGTACCGGTAATACAGCACATGCGGAAAACGAACACGTCAAGGCTTTCAAAGTCTCGGCTGCAAACTTCACCCGCAGCGAGTTCGATGAATCGGAGCTGAAGGAAGTCGTGGCCACCCTTCTCGATTACAAAACCCGTCACATCGATAAAAAAGAAGAGATGCAGGATCTGCACGAACATATCGAGTTCGAGCTCCCAAGCGCGATCTCGCTGATGCACATCGTGCTCGAATATTTGATGAAGCGGGTCGAGAAGTTGGGAGTCGTGAAGTCCGAGCAGTCCAACCTTTTCGTCGCGCTCGATGAAGCGTTCGTCAACGCGGTCAAGCACGGCAATAAATTCGACGCGAAGAAACTGGTTCGTGTCATCGCCGAAGTTTCATCCGGCGAAGCAAGATTTACGATCGAGGACGAGGGCGAAGGATTTGACGTCAATTCGATCCCCGATCCGCTGGACCCCTCAAACCTTTTCAAAACTTCCGGCCGCGGCGTTCTTTTCATCTACAACATCATGGACGAAGTGAAATATAACGAACGCGGAAACCGCCTGACGATGATCAAGAAACGATCCACGCCCGAGCCCACGGCCTGAGTTCTGTAGAGTCTACCGAGTCTGTCCGGTCTATCGAATCTATCGTGTCGTCCGGACTACCGCGTAGGAATCTTCAGCACCAAAGGTGCTTCGTAATCTAGCCAGGGGCAACGCCCCTGGGACGATCAATTCGATATCGAGCACCAACGGTGCGGCGTAAGAAAACGATAGAAATTACTTAGACGCATCGCGGCTTTGGAACGCATACGCATTTCCAGGAACGTTGCCCCCGGCTAGATTACGACCGCACCTTTGGTGCTAAGAGCCTCCCGGTAGTCCTAAGGACACGACAGACTCGACAGACTCGACAGACTCGACAGACTCGACAGACTCGACAGACTCGATAGACTCGATAGACTCGACAGACTCGACAGACTCGATAGACTCGATAGACTCGATAAACCCGACAGACTCCCGCAAGCTCCGACTTGATTGCGTCATGGCTGTTATTTAGACTGCAATCAAATGAAGGTAACGATCGGGCAGATCAATTCGACGAACGGAGATATCGCCGGCAATATAAGAAAAATTCGTGAGGCGATCGGGAAGGCAAAGTCAGACGGTTCCGATCTGATCGTTTTTCCCGAGCTCGTCACTCACGGGTACACCTCGCAGGACTGGTTTCAAGACCCCGACATAATTCAGCATTCGCTCGATCCATTGCAGGAAATCATTCCGGCGACCAAGGGAATTACCGCGATCGTCGGCACGATACGCCCGAACGAAGACAACGACGGTAGGCGTCTTTACAACTGCGCCGCGGTCATTCAGGACGGTGGGCTTCTGGGGTTTGCCGACAAGACGCTTTTGCCGGAATACGACGTCTTCGATGACCCTCGCTATTTCGAGCCGAACAGCGCGACGCGTCGTTTGTTCGAAGTGAATGGCGTCAAGCTGGGTGTCGTCGTCTGCGAAGATTTTTGGAACGATAAGACGTTTTGGAAAGACCGTCTTTACGATCATGACCCGGCCGACGAAGTGATTGAAATGGGTGCCGATCTGGTCGTCTCGATCAACGCTTCGCCTTACAACAAGGGCAAGATAAAGCTTCGCTGCGACATGGTCGCGCATCGCGCAAAGGCGCAGTCGGTCCCGATCGTTTTTGTGAATCTGATCGGCGGTAACGACGGAATCGTCTTCGATGGCGCCAGCCTTATCGCGGACCAGCAAGGCGATATCATTCTTCAAGCCGCCGCGTTCGAGGAGTTTGTCGAGACGGTAGAGCTGGATGTCGGCAAACCCGACGCGCGCGGAATTACCGGGGGCGAGTGTGAGTCGATCAGGCAGGCGTTGATCCTTGGGATTCGGGATTACGCGACAAAGAACGGTTTCAAAAAAGCGGTCCTGGGTCTTTCCGGCGGGATAGATTCGACGCTCGTCGCGGAGCTCGCAGTCGAAGCTCTAGGTCCGGAAAATCTTTTGTGTGTAATGATGCCGTCGCCTTTCTCGTCAGAAGGCAGCATTAAGGATTCGGAAGAGCTGGTCGGAAATCTAGGCTGCGAGAGCCGCATCGAACCGATCTCCGCGGCGTTTGAAACTTTGCTCACGCAGATGAAACTGAATAAGCCGACAAAAGGCGGTGAAAGCCTCGCGGCGGAGAATATGCAGTCGCGCTTGCGCGGCGTGATCCTGATGGCGATCTCAAATGCGGAGGGCCGGCTGCTGCTTTCGACAGGAAATAAAAGTGAGCTCGCGGTCGGTTATTGCACCCTCTACGGGGACACGAACGGCGGCTTGGCGGTTCTGGGCGATGTTTTGAAAACCGAAGTGTGGCAGATCGCGCGGCACATCAACCAGGCCGCCGGCCGCGAGATCATCCCGAACAAGGTGATCGACAAAAAGCCCTCTGCGGAGCTTGCTCCAAACCAGTTCGACCAGGACAGCCTTCCTGCGTACGAGTTGATGGATCCGATCCTAGAGCTTTACTTCGAACGCAAACTCGCGCCTGCCGAAATAATCGCCGCAGGTAACGACGCGGATCTCGTCTACGCCGTTCTTAATAAAGTCGAAAATCCCGCGAACGAATTCAAACGTCAGCAGCTTCCGCCTTCGATCATCATTTCAAAGAATGCGATCGGCGTCGGGCGTCGCCGGCCTATCACGCACAAGTACCGCCGACCAACCACGTAAATCTTCTCGTCTAAATGAAGTCCCTCTCCGCTCCGCTAGGAGCGAAATGTTTGTAGGATGCGTGACAAAAAGAATCTCGCTCCATAGGAGCAAAACCCTCGTACCACAGTTAAAGACGCGGGCACCTTAGAAGTTCGACATGCACAGAAATGTCGCTGCGAGGAGAGGAAGAAGATTCAAACCAACCACTACCAAATTTTCCATCTATTTCTGCAAGAAGCCCGCCGAGACTTCGTTCAGTTCATCGACAGCAAATGCTATGAACGAACGGAGCCAATATGTCTAAATACGATAGCCCGCTTGATAACGTAAAAATTGCGAGCCCATGTTCCGCGGATTGGAATTCCATGGCGGGCGACGCCCGG
>JBDTMK010000139.1:0-7827 GCA_039934315.1 Pyrinomonadaceae bacterium
TGTTTTCAAGCTGTTGAATGAGTTGACCGGTCGCGGCTCTCTCCTCAGGTGCGGCCTTGCCGATCGCTTTCTTCAGCTCGGCGAGACGCGATTTCTTGCCGGTATATGTAACTTTTGCTTCGCCGACCTGCTTCAATTGAGCTTCGGCTTCGGGAAGCTTAATGTCGTCAACGCTGACATCGGAAAGTTGGCCGAGCTCTTCGATGAAGGCGGCCTTGAGTGATTCGATCTGGGCTTGAACGTCGGACATAACGGCTAAGGATAGCAGGTCGGAAAAAGTGAACAAAAATGCTCCAAACAATTTAACCAACCACTGGCCCAGTCGCAAGTTACGGAATCTTTAAGGATGCGGAAAACAACTGCGAAAGGTTGCGCGTAAGCAAGGGCGATATGCTCAAGGCTGAATCACCGAGATTCGAGTGCGATGGGATTTGCCAACGCACCCGATACCGGCCTTGCTTACGCGCGGGCTTTTACAACCTGCGGCGAGCATCCACTCGCGTCGGCCGAATGCCTTTGCTATCATCGACTTTGTTCCTATGAGCACGAAAACTTCATGAAAGCTATTGTTAAAAGCAAAGCCGAGCCGGGGCTATGGATCGAAGATGTTCCTGAGCCGGAAATGTCCATCAACGACGTCATGATCCGCGTAAAGAAGGGCGGGATCTGCGGAACCGATCTTCACATTTACAACTGGGATGCGTGGGCACAGTCGACGATCAAGGTGCCGACGACGATCGGACATGAGTTCGTCGGCGAGATAGTCGAGGTCGGATCGAATGTCAATGACTTCAAGGTCGGTGACATCGTCAGTGCCGAGGGACATTTGGTCTGCGGACGCTGTCGCAATTGCATGGCAGGTCGTCGAGCCTTGTGTGCCAACACGCGTGGGATCGGCGTCAACACGAATGGCGGATTCGCGGAGTTTATCGCCGTTCCGATGACGAATATCTGGCGTCACAAGGATGATATCGATCTCGAGGTCGCCGCGATCTTCGATCCATTCGGCAATGCCGTTCATACCGCTCTTGCGTTCGAAGTTTTCGGCGAGGATGTTTTGATAACGGGCGCCGGGCCGATAGGAATTATGGCTGCTGCTGTGGCCCGACAAGCGGGAGCCCGAAACATTGTCATCACTGATGTAAATCCATACCGTCTCGAGCTGGCCGAGAAGATGGGAGACGTAACGATGGCCGTCAATGTGAAGGAAAATAATTTGAAAGACGTCCAGAAAGAGCTCGGAATGAAAGAAGGGTTTGACGTCGGGTTCGAGATGTCCGGAATACCGTCAGCCTTTCAGGACATGGTCCAAAATATGTTCCACGGCAGCCGCATCGCGCTGCTCGGAATTCCAACCGAGCAGTTCGCAATTGATTGGAAGACCGTCGTATTCAACATGCTCCACATTAAGGGCATCTATGGCCGCCAAATGTACGAGACGTGGTACCAGATGAGTGTGCTTATTGAGACAGGCGTCAATATATCGCCTGTGATAACGCATCGATTTCCTTACAAAGATTTCGAGAAGGCCTTTGAAGTTATCCGCTCGGGAAATAGCGGTAAGGTTATATTGGATTTTGAGGAGATCTAGGTTTGGTGCGTTTGGGAACATATCGGAGCGGGCAGCGGCAGGTCATTACCGCGAGCAGTAGCGACCGGGTGACCCGTTGATGGTTTCGTTCCGATTTGCAAGTGGGCGACCCGGTCGCTACCGCTCGCGGTACTGACCTGCCGCTGCCATCATCAGGAAATACATATGTACGGAAAAGTAAAACAAAAGCTGCAGTCAACATTGGATGAGATTCGTGAAGCCGGACTTTTCAAGTCTGAGCGCGTGATCGAAAGTCCTCAAGAGGCTCGTATCGAGGTCAACGGTCGCCAGGTTCTGAACATGTGCGCGAATAACTATCTCGGATTGTCGGATGATCCGCAGATCGTAAAAGCCGCTCACGATGGTCTCGACAAGTGGGGTTACGGTCTGTCGTCGGTTCGCTTCATTTGCGGTACGCAGGAGATCCACAAAGAGCTCGAGCGAAAGATCAGCGAGTTTCTTGGGACCGAGGATACGATACTTTACACGTCTTGCTTCGACGCGAACGGTGGTTTATTCGAGACGATACTGACCGACGAAGACGCCGTGATCTCGGATGAACTCAATCACGCGAGCGTCATCGACGGCATTCGTCTAAGTAAGGCACAAAGGTTCCGATACAAGAACGGAGACATGGCGGATCTCGAAGCAAAGCTGCTCGAAGCAAGCTCGACGCGCTTCAAGATGATCGCGACCGACGGAGTCTTTTCGATGGATGGTTACATCGCGAAGCTTGACGAGATCTGCGACCTCGCGGACAAGCATGGTGCATTGGTCATGTTCGACGATTCACACGCGGTCGGCTTTATGGGCAAGACAGGTCGCGGGACGCACGAGCACTGCGGAGTGATGGATCGGGTCGACGTTATAACGGGAACGCTTGGAAAAGCGCTGGGTGGGGCGAGCGGCGGTTACACGAGCGGTAAGAAAGAGATCGTCGAGCTGCTGCGCCAGCGTTCACGTCCGTATCTGTTTTCAAACTCGGTCGCGCCACCGATCGTCGCTGCATCGATCGCCGCGATCGACATGCTGACGCAATCGACTGAGCTACGCGACAAGCTGATGGACAACACGCGTTATTTTCGCGAGAAGATCGCTGGGATCGGGTTGGAAGTTTTACCGGGTGAGCATCCGATCGTCCCGGTCATGTTCGGCGAAGCGAAGCCGGCAGTAAAGATGGCTGAGGCGTTGCTGGAAAAAGGTGTCTACGTGATCCCGTTCTCTTTCCCGGTCGTGCCGAAAGGGAAGGCGAGGATCAGGACACAGGTATCCGCGGCTCATTCGAAGGAAGATCTTGATTTTGCGATCGAGAAGTTCAGGGAAGCGAAGGATGAGTTGGGAATCGGGAAGAGTGTTTCGGCGTGAAGAAGAATTAAGCCACGGATTTACGCGGATAGCACGGATCTGAAGTAAGAAGAAGGCCGCGGAAATTAGCGGGCGAAGCGGGTTTGATCGATCCGCGTTCTTCCGCGAATATCCGCGGCCAAAATTCTTTTTTTGCTAAGCAGCGACTTGCTGCTGTTTTCCGATCGCGTCCTTCGCCTGTCCGGCGATGGTCGCGAATGTTTCGGGCTGCTTCACCGCGAGATCGGCAAGGACCTTTCGATCCAGTTCGATTCCCGCCAACTTCAAACCGTAGATGAACTGCGAATACTTCATGTCGTTCAGACGGCATGCCGCGTTGATACGAACGATCCACAGTTTACGGAAATCGCGCTTCTTCAATTTGCGGCCCGTGTACGCGAAATTCAGTGCTCGCTCGACCGACTCTTTCGCCGAACGATACAGTTTCGATTTTGTCCCACGATAGCCTTTGGCTAAGGCTAATATTTTTTTACGTTTCTCAAGACGCTTATTACCACGTTTTGCTCTAGGCATAGTTCACTCCTTTTGAGATTTGCGATTTTCAATTTGCGATTTGCGATCGTTAGAACAACGAGACCGCAAATCAGCAATCGCAAATCGAAAATCTTAACCCCGGCCGTACGGCAACATTTTCTCGACGCGCTTCTGATCGCTCTTATCGACGATCACGTCGATGTCGAGAATACGCTTACGCTTCTGCGATTTCTTAGTCAGAATGTGCCGAGCGTGCGAATGCCCGCGTTTGAATTTGCCGCTCGCCGTCGAGCGAAAACGCTTTGCCGCGCCCTTGTGTGTTTTTAGTTTTGGCATAATTACTCTTCTCCTTCTTCGTACTACGGGCTGTAAGCTCGTAGCGACGGACTGACAGTCCGTCGTACCTAGAAAATCTCGTCGTTGTCCTTGGGTTCGGCCGGTACGGTTTCCTCTTTCGGCTTCTCTACCCGTTCCTTTTTCTTTTCCGGCTCAACTCCATCAGCCGGTGGTTTCGGAGCAGCTTTCTTCTTTGCGTCCGGGCCGCCCTTCTTGGGAACGAAGATGGTGAACATCTGATAGCCTTCCATCTTAGGCGCGACCTCGACATCGGCGATATCCGCCAACTGCTCACTCAGTCTTTTCAGGATCTTGGCCCCAAGCTCGCGGTGAGTCATCTCGCGGCCGCGAAACGCGATCGCAGCACGCACCTTGTCACCCTCACCCAGCCACTGACGCGCATGCTCCATTCGGTAGAGATAATCGTGATCGTCGGTACCCGGACGAAACTTGATCTCTTTTACCTGGACGGTGACCTGTTTCTTTTTCGCCTCGTGAGCTTTCTTCTTCTGCTCGTAAAGAAACTTGCCGTAGTCAATGATCTTCGCCACAGGGGGCTGTGCCGTTGGTGCGATCTCGACCAGATCAAGCCCGCGCTTTCTGGCCTCCTGAATAGCGTCGCGGGTATCCATGACGCCGAGAGCCTCGCCGTCGTCCGTGACGACGCGGACCGACGGAACTCTAATCCTTTCGTTTGTCCGGTGCTGCGGTTCGCGCTGACGCGGACGGAAATTTCTACCACCAAATCTTCTAGCGATATGTGCCTCCTCTGGCTATAAACGATCTCAGAGAGACCGCAGCAGTTTCTGCTGGGCGATCATCTCCTTGAACTCTTCCAGCGACATCGCACCGATGTCACCCTGTTTTCGTTCCCGGACTGCGACCTTCTGTTCTTCCAATTCTTTGTCGCCCAAAACCAGCATGTAGGGAACTTTCTGCAGCTGGGCGTCGCGAATTTTTGCACCGATCTTGTCGGATCTTAAATTGGCTTCAACTCGGAAACCGGCATCTCTTAATTCCTTCGCAACCGCATCCGCGTATTCGTTGATCCGATCAGTGATCGGCAGAACCGCGACTTGTACCGGAGCCAGCCAGAGCGGGAATGCACCAGCGTATTGCTCGATCAGGACACCGAAGAATCTTTCGATCGAACCGAACAGCGCCCGGTGGATCAGGATCGGACGACGTTTCTGATTGTCTTCGGCCGTGTACTCGAGATCGAAGCGTTCGGGCAGATTGAAGTCCAGCTGGATCGTTCCCAACTGCCAAACTCGCCCGATCGCGTCCTCGATCTTGATGTCGATCTTCGGCCCGTAGAACGCGGCCTCGCCCTCGATACGCTCGTACGAGATGTTTCTCTCTTTCAACGCGCTCGCGAGTTGCTCTTCCGCGGAGATCCAATCCTCGTCCGAACCGAGAAAATTCTTATTCTCAGCTGCGCCTCGAACAGAGAGCTCGAATTTAACCTTCTGAAACCCGTACGTCTCGAAAACTTTGATCGCAAAGTCGAGGCAATCGGAAACTTCAACGTGGACCTGATCCGGCCGAACAAACAAGTGAGCATCATCGACCGTGAATCCGCGAACTCGCATCAGCCCGTGAAGTGTTCCCGAGAGCTCGGCCCGATATACGGTTCCCATTTCCGAGTAACGCTGCGGCAGATCGCGATACGATTTCGGCGACGCTTTATAGATGCCGATATGGAACGGGCAGTTCATCGGCTTAAGCCTATATTCCTCGTCCTCGATGCGCGTTGGAGCGTACATCGAATCGGCGTAATTACCTTCGTGTCCGCTGGTCACCCAAAGATCGCGCTTCGCGATATGCGGCGTGAAAACAAAACTGTAACCGCGCTTTTCCAGCTCCTCGCGGAGGAGGCGTTCCATTTCGTTTCGAACGATGCCGCCCTTCGGATGCCAAAGCACCAGGCCCTGGCCATATTCATCGGAGATCGAAAAGAGATCGAGCTCACGACCCAGCCGCCGATGATCGCGACGCTCGGCTTCTTCGCGCTGCTTGACCCACGCGTCGAGCTCGTCCTGCTTCGCGAACGCGATCCCGTAAATGCGCTGCATCTGCTGATTCTCGGCGTCACCCTTCCAGTACGCTCCGGATAGCGCGAGCAGCTTGAAAGCCTGAAGCTTGCCCGTGTGGGGAACATGCGGGCCCATGCAGAAATCGATGAACGGCGAATTGTCGATGTAATAAACGCTTGCGCTCTCGGAGACTTTTTCCTCGATCAGTTCACGCTTTAATGGTTCGTCCCGTTCCTCGAATAGCTGGAGTATCTTCGCCTTCTCGATGTCTTCGCGACGATAGGGAAGATTCTGCTTGGCCATCTGCTTCATCTTCTTTTCGATGACGGGCAGATCCTCTTCGGTCAGATTTCGCGGAGCGATAATGTCGTAAAAGAATCCGTATCGCGGATCGTCCATGAGAGCCGGTCCGATTCCCAGTTTCGTTCCCGGGAAGAGGTCGAGGACAGCTGCTGCTAGAAGGTGGGCGGTCGAGTGACGAATGACCTCAAGCCCGTCGCGTGTGTCGGACGTTATCGGTTCCACAACCAGCGGCTGCCCATGCCCGGTCAGCTCCTTGCTAAGATCCACTTCCTCGCCATTGACCCTTGCGGCAAGCGCTTTTTTGAGCGCATCCCGGTCGAACGCCTTGATCGCATCTGCAACCGTCGCGGGTGCAGGAATACTGCGCTCAGCCTCGCCAAATTTTACGTGTATATCTGCCATAACAAATAAATGGTAAATAGTAATCGTGAATTGAAGTGCGTTCACGAAGTCCAGGCATCTCGAAAAACCGAGCTGCTCTTATCTATCTACCATTTACGATTCACGATTTACTCGCGAGTCACTACTACTTACTAAGATTTGATTCGATAAGAGCGACTTTGCCAGGTTCTGAGTTCCGGCTTTCGCCGGCCGCCTCTAATGGCGGTACTCAAAACGTCCCGCCATTAGAGGCGGGTCGTAGTAGTTGTAAAAACAGCAAAGTTCTTCGAAAGCATCGTATCGAAAAATTGTAAGCGGCAGACCGTGTCAGTCCGCCGCGTCGTTCGTCAGGGTTAAAGATTGTAACTGTCAGGTCCAGTAAAGACAAGCCGCGAAGCATTTTATTCAGGCAAAAGCGCCTGTCGGGCACCGACCCATTCCCAGGCCGCGTCTTCTTCCGATGCCTCGAATGTCCTGATCTCGGTGCTCACGAGTGGGTTGACGAGCTCCAGAAGGTTTCGGATCCACGGTTTCGGTCCGATGACCGCATATTTGTCGATCTTCGAAGGAGCCTTCAACTTCACCTTGATAAGCTTGTCGTCAAACACGGACAGCAGATCGAATCCGCTAAAGTCTTTCATACGCGCGAAAACATTGAATTTCCCGTCGCGGTCGAGGAAAGGTTTTACCGCGTCAACAGCGGATCTTATATCTCGTTCCCGCAAACGTCCGTTTATTTCGTAAGCGAACACGTTCTCGCTAGTAGTCTGAAGAAAGTGGATCGAGGCTCCGGGGGCTACCGGCGCGGGAAGCGGCTCCGGCGTCTCTGATGCCCAGGCAAAGGCCTTTGCTCGATCTCCGTGAGAGAAAACACGAACGTCGACTGACGAAAATACGAGGCCTTCGACTCTGGCGAGAGCTGCCATCCAACCTTTATCGGTGACGAGAGCCAGTCGACAGTAGTTTTTTAGCTTGTTCCATTGGCCGACACCTTCAACAAGATCCTTTAATAAACCCTCGAATGTCAGTTCCATGGACGGATCGACTTCAGCGAAGATCGAGATCCGGTCGTTTTCCTTCAACGCTTTGTCGGTAACTTCGTAGGCACGCGTTACGTCCTCGGCAGTCATCCCGCCTGACAATCGCAATGCAACAAGGTATTTCGGTGAATCTAATATTTCCAGCATATGCAAAAACTCCCGCTTTGTTTACGCCGCTTTAATGAGGAATGTTCGATGCCAGAATAGATGGGCCAGAAAATAATGCTAATCCCAGAATGTCGAGGGGTCGCCGATAATACGATGGATCTGCCATCTAGGACTCCGCATGAATTCCTCTCCG